>NZ_JBEOOL010000029.1:0-58993 GCF_040309225.1 Pseudoalteromonas sp. GW168-MNA-CIBAN-0100
CGTATCAAGTAACCAATGACTAAGCATAAAAATACCCTCATAATCAAAAGATGATAAGGGTATTGTGAAGCAACCAAGAGATCAGTCAACCGATCAAAAATACCTTAACTGATCGGTGTTAGCTAATTGCGGCTTTTTTAATGTGTTGTTTAAATTATTTAAACTCTAAATTACTTTTTTACTTGAGCATCTAACGATTCGCCATTCACTTCACTAGAATCGTCACTCATTAGATATAAATATGTAGGCATTAAATCCTCTGGTGTAGCAAGTGCGTCTCTATCTTCACCTGGATATGCAGCAGCTCGCATTGAAGTACGAGTAGCGCCTGGGTTAATACAGTTTACACGAATATTCGTTTTGCCTACTTCACATGCCCATGTTTGCATCATACCTTCTACTGCAAATTTTGAGATGGCATAAGGCCCCCAAAATTCACGACCTTTGCGGCCTACACCTGATGATGTAAATACGATCGATGCATTATCAGACTTACGAAGAACAGGAAAAAGTGCTTTAGTGATCATTGCTTGTGCAGTCACGTTTACTTTCATTATGTTTTCGAACGTAGATGAGCAAAAATGTTCAAGCGGACCGAGTGACCCTAAAATACCTGCATTATTAAGCAACCCGTCAAGGCGTCCAAACTGATATTCGATTGTTGCAGCAAGGTCACGGTAGTTTTGCTTCGTTGCGCCTTTTAAATCCATAGGGACTATTGCAGGTTTAGGGTAGCCAGCATTAACAATTTCATCGTAAACACATTCAAGTTTATTAGTTGTTTTTCCTAATAATATAACTGTAGCGCCGTATTTTGCATACGTAATTGCTGCAACTCGGCCAATACCATCACCGGCGCCTGTTATTAAAATAACTTTATCTTTAAGTGCGTTTTCAGCTGCTTGATATGTGTGCATAAAAGTACCAATTCATATAATTTTTTTGATTTTAACATAGCGAAACGTGAAGTAATCGAATTTATTGTAAAATTAGGTGGCGAAAATAGAAACTTTACGTTAAGTTTAACTGGTCTAATGTCTCATTAATAACCTGATTACATTGTTTTAACTTAATACACTGATTAAACACACTATAAAAATAAAATACGTGCGGAGCCAACAATATGAAAAAAATGCTACTTTCACTCTCGGTTACAGCTGCTTTAGCAGGTTGTGGCGGTGGAGAAACGTTAACAGATGTCAAAAACGACACAGCACCAGTTATCCCAACAGCAACAGTTACATTTGATCCAGCAGCAGGTATCTTATCGGTACCTAATGATTTATTAATGAGTGGAACTCAAGACGGTACACTTAATATTCCTGGTGAATTAGATGACAACAATGTGTCTATTTCGCGCGCAGCTTATGCAAACCCTCAACTTGCACTAGGTGCACTTGATGGTTGGTCTTCGCAGGTTCCTTATAAAATCGATTTAACATTCCCACCAAATGTGAGTTTAGATGAAGCGTCTGCTGGGACCCCTGGTACAGTAAGAATTTTTGAAGTTGTAATGGGTGCAAGTTTAACTGATGCAGAATGTTCAGTTGTAGCTGCCGGTACTGCTTGTAAATTGATCGGTGAGCTTACTTTTGGTGTTGACTTTGTAACTCAAGCTTCAGGTGATGGCGTTGCAATTATTCCTTTAAAACCATTTACGGCAGGTAGCTCATACATCAATGTATTAACTACTGGTCTTAAAGATTCATTAGGGCGCTCTATTGAGCCTTCTTCTACTTATGGGCTGGTTAAACAAGAAGCACCATTAATTACAGAAGCTCAACTTGGTTTGCAGGGTGCTGTTAACAGTTACGAAAATGTAGTTGTAAGCTCGGGAGATATCGCAAAAGAAGATATTATTTTTTCTAGTGCGATGACTATTCAATCAGCAGGCCCTGTACTTGGGACAATTAAAAAGTTACTAGCTGCAAGCTTGCAACAGCCTGCGTTACCAACTCCTGCGCTTCAAGTTCCTGAACAGCCTATGGTAAATGTACAACAAGTATTTGCTTCTCAGGGTGTAGAAGTCTCTGCTGCTTTCTCTGGTGTGCAATATCAAAAAGGTAGCATTATGTTACCGATGTATTTAGGTACGCCAACGGGTACAGATATTAGTGATTTAAGTGATACATATTGGCAAGGTATGTGTGATAACGCGGTGGCAATAATTGGTTATAAGGCCGTTGCAGGCGATGCATTTCCGACAGATCCTATTAGTGAAAATGATGGTTTATGTTCTGCATTAAGTGACGGACAATTACGTGACTTAGGACTAGACAGCACACGTCATTTAACAAAATACAACTCAATTCCAAAAGTACAAAGCATGGCAAATGTGCCAGTGCAAGTTACTAAACCTATTTTACCGATAATTAATGGTGTCCGTGCACAGTTACAATTAGATCCTATCGCAATGCCTGAAGGTGGATGGCCTGTTGTGATTATGCAGCACGGTATTACAACACAAAAAGAAAGTATGCTTGCTTTAACTGCGCAGCTTTCTATTCAAGGCTTTGCAACGGTTGCTATTGACCATCCAAGACATGGTGAGCGCGGAATAGATGTTGATGGTGATGGAACAGACGACTTTAATGCAACAACGGGTTCTGTGCTTAGTTACATGAACTTAAGTTCATTACTTGTTGCACGTGATAGCTTACGTCAATCGGCTGCTGATTTATTAGGCCTTCGTTTAGGCTTAAACTTTATTAACGATACAACTATTAATAGTAAAGACGTTACCTACATTGGGCATTCGCTAGGTTCTATTGTTGCTCCAGCATTTATTGCTCAAGCTAATACGCCAATGGCAGAAACGCTTGATCCGCTATTTAATGTAAACACGGTAGCTCTTGCAAGTGGTGGTGGCGGTATAGCAAGCTTCTTACTTGAATCTGCTGCGTTTGGTCCATTTATTCAAGGTTCAGTACTTTCACAAGCTGGTACAACAGAAGCTGATGAATTTACTGCATACTTACAAGGAGATGCAGTTTCTAACTGTGGCTCATTAATACCAGACATGGAAGCTTACTTGACATGTGGTTACAACGAATATATTGCATCACTTACCACTGCGGGTGAAACGACTAAACTTACTAACATTCAAGGTGTATTTACACAGTTTGCTTTTGCGGCGCAAACAGCGCTAGATAGTGGTGATCCAACGAACTACGCAGCCACTGTGAAAGCATTAGGTACTCCTGTTTATACTAATGTTGTTGTGGGTGATGGTGTTGATAACAAGCCTGACCAAGTGATACCACCAATGGCAGCTAATAATCCTATTTCTGGCACAATTCCATTAGCTAACTTGATGGGTCTTGAGACAGTAAGTTCTTCGCAATCATTGAGTGAAACACCAGCAAGCTACTTAGTTAAATTTACTAAAGGGCATCATGGTTCTATATTAACTCCAGCTCAAGATGCTGCAAAGGCTGCAACTGTTGAAGGCAGTGCTGCCGCTAATGCGGAAATGCAGTTGCAAGTAGCTACTTACTTAGCTGCTCGCGGACGGATGTTATTAGTTTCCAACCCTGAGGTTGTGACTGATTAATAACCAGTAAAATAATTAACCTTTAAAAGCCACTGAAAAGTGGCTTTTTTTTGCTTTAAAGCATGCTAAATTAGCTGAAATTTATAAATGGAGAAACCAGTTGGAATTTTTATACGAATACGGTTTGTTTTTTGCTAAAACAATTACTTTTGTTATCGCTATAGCAGTTATTTTAATGCTAATAGTTGGCGCTGCAGTTAAGCCAAAGGCCAAAAAAGGTGAAATACAAATTGACGATATATCAGAGCAGCTAGTTGAACTTAAAGAAAGTTTTTTACAAAATACGTTGGGTAAAAAAGAGCTTAAAGCGCATCAAAAACAACTTAAATCAAAGAGTAAAAAAGCAGATAAAGATGAGCCTAAACCTCGTTTATATGTAATTGACTTTGTGGGTAGTATGGACGCTCACGAAGTAGAAAGCTTACGAGAAGAAATAACGGCTATTATCTCTATTGCCGATCCAAGTAAAGACAAAGTACTTATTCGTTTAGAAAGTGGTGGCGGTGTTGTACATGGCTACGGACTTGCTGCATCTCAGTTACAGCGTATTAAAAGTGCGGGTATTCCTCTAAGTGTTGCAATTGATAAAGTGGCAGCAAGTGGTGGTTACATGATGGCGTGTGTCGCGGACGAGATACTTGCAGCGCCTTTTGCAATAGTTGGATCTATTGGTGTGATAGCTCAAATACCTAACTTTAATAAAATATTAAAGAAAAATGATGTTGAATTTGAGCAAATAACAGCAGGTGAATTTAAACGCACACTTACTTTATTTGGTGAAAACACAGATAAGGCCCGTGAAAAATTTCGTGAAGAAATTGAACAAACACATGATTTATTTAAAACGTTTGTAAGCACTCAACGTCCAAGCTTAGATATAAGCTTAGTTGCGACAGGTGAGCATTGGTTTGCAACTCAAGCGATTGATAAAGGCTTGGTAGATGTTATAAAAACAAGTGATGATGCATTGCTAGAGCAGCAACATGAGCGCCAAATTTATAAGATTAAATACAAAGTTAAAAAAGGGTTGAGCGATAAGCTAGCTCTTGGCTTGAGTAGTGGTGTAAATAAAGTGGGAATAAACTTACTTTCTAAGTTTAAGTCGTTAAATCCTTAGATTAGAATCTTTTTCAGGATTCAGTTTAATTATTTTTACTCGAAAAAAAACCTTGATGGATTGCATCAAGGTTTTTTTATAGCTATATAAATGTAGCTTATGAATCAATAGATTTATGATAATCTTCTAAGTCTTTAGCTGCATTAGGGTCGTTAAAGATGCTCTCATCTAGCTCACCTTCAGACTTGGCAACAACACAGGTAACCATACAATCGCCGGTTACATTAACTGCTGTACGTGTCATATCAAGTAATCTATCTACACCGATAATAATTGCAATCCCTTCTACAGGTAAGCCAACTTGGTTAAGTACCATTGCCAGCATTATTAAACCAACACCAGGTACGCCTGCTGTACCTACAGAGGCAAGTGTTGCTGTTAATATAACCATTAAATAATCAGATATTGTCAAATCGACACTAAACACTTGTGCAATGAACACGGTAGCCACACCTTGCATGATGGCAGTGCCATCCATGTTAATGGTAGCACCCAGTGGGATAGTAAATGAGGCAACCGAGTTATTAGCACCTAACTTTTTAGTAGCAGTTTCAAGTGTAATAGGCATAGTTGCGCTTGAGCTCGAGGTACTAAATGCAAATAAGCATGTGTGCTTCATTTTTGCTAAGAAAATAAGCGGGTTTAAGCCCGTTAATATTTTTAAAAGCAATGTGTAGTTTACAAAAGCATGTAATAACAGTGCAAGCACTACAACGCCAAAGTACTTCGCTAAGCTCACAATTAAGTTAAGCTCAATTGTTGTAAACAGTTTTGCCATTAAAAAGAACACACCATAAGGGGCAATATTCATTAAAAGCGTAACTAGTTTTAAAATCACAGTGTTTAAATCTTCAAATACGGTAGCAACACGTTTTCCTGCTTTACCACTTAATGCCATTGCTACACCAAATAAAAGCGCAAACACAATAACTTGAAGCATATTGCCTTTGGCCATTGCTTCAAAAGGATTTGTAGGAAACATGTCTATAATTACACGTGCAAGGGTAGGTGCTTCTTTAGCATCGTAGGTTGCATTAGATGGCAAGCTTATACCTTCACCAGGGCTAAATAATAAGGCAAGTGTAATCGCCACTGTTATAGCAATAGCTGTAGTTAATAAATATAAACCAATAGATTTACCACCTAGGCGGCCTAGTTTTTTAGGGTCGCTTAAGCTACAGGTACCACAAACAAGCGATACAAAAACAAGAGGCACAACTAACATTTTCAAGCTGGCAATGAATATTTGACCACCGACATGGAAAATACCATCAACAAAAAAGGCTTTAATTGGCAAAGAGAATAACCCAAGTGGTATTAGATAATCGTCTTCACCAGCTAATATAGCCTGAAATATAAAACCTACTGCAACCCCAAGCGCCATACCAATCATGATGCGAGTGGTTAAACTCATTGAACGGATTTTTGACATATTTCCTGATCTACATTTTATAAATTTGCCATAGACTACCAGCAAGGAAATATTTACTACAGAAAAAGTTAGTATTTATTTAAAAATATTTTGCACAAAAAAGTAATAAAAAACTGTGATTTTAGACTAAGTTATAGGTTAATATTAAGTGTAAATTAATTTTAATTATAATAACAACGCTAGGGAGAGGTTCATGCCTTTAATGCGACTGCTCGGCATTTCATTGCTAAGTTTTTTACTCACAGCCTGTGGTGGCGGTGGGTCACTTGAAAAAGACGGTTCTATAAGTGATGGTAATTCCACTACAGAGGCTGCTACATACTCGGTTTCATTAAATGGGTATTCTCAAACAGACGCAACAGAGTCAAATTCTGTTACCGCTACCTCCTCTTTAGATTTACGCGCAATTCTTACTCAAGACGGGGTAATTGTTGCGGGTAAGCGCATTACGTTTACATTAGAAGATGAGATTGGTGAACTGTCTCCATCAAGTGCATTAACCCAGAACGATGGTATTGCAACCGTTGAACTTACAGCCGGTGCTCAAGCCGGTGCTGGAGAAGTAACCGCTACTTATACAGTCGATGGTGAATCTTATACAAGTACTTTTGCTTTTCAATCAAGCGGTGGGCAGGGTGATGATACTGGTGTTAGTGGGTCAACAACTCTAACAGTAAATATTGTCGATGAAAATGGTGCTAAGTATTCGGATACAAATCCGGTTACAACTGACAACTTAGGCACGGTTACAGCGACTTTAAAAAATGATGGAGTTGCACTTAGCGAGCAACTTGTTACATTTACTACAAGCTTCACAGGTAAAATAACGCCAGACTTAGGAACTGCAATTACAAACTCAGCGGGTGAGGCAAAAGTGACTCTCTCTAGTGGTAGTTTTAAAGGCGCAGGTCAAGTTGTTGCAACTTATAATCCTACGAACTCAACAGAAGTGAGTAATACAGCTGTATTTTATTCATCAGGTGATTCTGCACCAGTTGATTTGGCACAATTCTCTATATCAGTAAAGCTCTTAACAGGCTGTAACGCAGGCTGGGACGATAATCGTTCTAGTGTAAAACTTGACCCTACACAAGCAGCATCGAGTTGTACGGTAGCTAATACAATCTCTTCATCAGAACTAGGTGAATTATTTGTTGAAGTCATTGATGAGCAAAGTGGTGAAGGTAGTAAAAATTCGCTTGTTAATATTTCAACAAATTTAGGTTCTGTTCTCCCTTCATCTGGGACAGCCCTTACCGATAACTTTGGTATTGCTTTACTAAAATTGCAGCCTGGAAATACTGGTGGCGCAGGTACTGTGACTGTAACGTCTGTAGGTGAAAGTAATTCAACTAATTTTGCTGTAGGTATTGCTGATTTAACCCTAGAGGTTGATAACGGGCTTAATAAAGATACTTCAGGAAATGTTATTCCTTTAAAAGCAGGTGGTAGTACCGTTATTGAAGTAACACTTTTAGATGAAGATGGTAATTTATACTTAACTCCAACAGATGTTGAGTTCAGCTCAACTTGTGTAATTAGTGGCGACTCAGTAATTGATGCATCAGTAAAATCATCAAGTGGTATCGCAACATCAACATACCGAGCTACAGGTTGTAGTATTGATGATGATATTAATATCACGGTTGAGACAGGCGGTAAAAACTTTACTGCTACTACGATTATTCCTGTGGAAACATCAGCGGTACAATCAATACAGTTTGTTGATGTCAGCGAAACATTTATTGCATTACCTCCAGGT
Source organism: Pseudoalteromonas sp. GW168-MNA-CIBAN-0100 (assembly GCF_040309225.1). Lineage (NCBI taxonomy): Bacteria > Pseudomonadati > Pseudomonadota > Gammaproteobacteria > Alteromonadales > Pseudoalteromonadaceae > Pseudoalteromonas > Pseudoalteromonas sp. GW168-MNA-CIBAN-0100. Next base: position 7,865 of record NZ_JBEOOL010000029.1, read on the forward strand.
GAAGGCGGCGCCCCGACTCAATCGATTGTTAGATTTAAGCTAATAGATGCGGATGGCCTTGCATCCACGCAGCAACGTATTGATTTCAAGTTAACAGATTCAGTGGGTGCAGCTAAACTGTCGCTTAGAACAAGTGATACAAATAATGAAGGCTTTGTTCAAACAACGGTTGAATCTGGCATAGTGCCTGGTCCATTAGTGGTAAAAGCGTGTTTTATTTCTAAAGAAGATGTTAATAATTTACCTGAAGGTGATGACTTAACATGTTGGGTTGATGATGTAGAACTGTGTACATCAGAACCAAACAATGAAATTTGTCCAGACGGAACACTTACTTTAGTACCATTGAGCGAGCAGATAAGTTCTGTATCGGCTCAATTAACACTGGCTTCGGGCGTAACAGACCAAAACAGTTTTGATGCAAGCCCAAATACGTTTAATACTAACTCACTTAATTATAACGGTGTTTTAAATGATATTACGGTATATTTTGGTGACCAATTTAATAATTATAACGGTGACGGTGTAGAAGCAACTATTTTAGCTGAAGCTGGTGTTATTGGCTCATCTAGCAATGAAGTTACTTGTAAAACTGACGATGCTACCTGTGTTGTAACCTGGCGCTCTCAAGGGGACCGTCCATTTTATGATTATAAGTGGGGTAACCGAATTGGCGATATTGATGGGGACGCAACAACTACTGAAGGTATTAATCCAAAAACAGGTATTATAAATTGTGACCCATATTTTGGTATTGCAGCTCCTTGTATAAATGGTATTACACGCGCTAAAAATAATGCTGATGGTGTTGTTATGGGAGGGCGTGTAAGTGTTCTCGCTGTCACTAAAGGACAAGAGAACTTTGTAGATGAGCAAACTACTGATGATGTTAAACGCACCAATGGCTTGTTTGATATTGGTGAATATTATACTAGTTACGATTTACCTGAAGCATTTATAGATCACAATGAAAATGCTGCCTTCGATAAAGCAAACTGTAGTGATGCAGATGCTTCAAATTATGACCCGTCTACGGATGAATGTTCTGAGTTAATTTCACGAGGTGGTCATAATGAAACATGGCGAGACCTAGATAATGACGGTATTTATGACTTTGCAGATGGTAAATATAATGGCTTATTATGTAGCGAAGCCGCTGAAAATGCAGGTGAGTGTTCTCGAGAGCTAATTGAGGTGCGTAAACAAATTGAATTGGTTATGTCTGGAGATAACCCATATGTTCGTTTTTCTGTGCTGAAAACAACGGATATTCTTGATGCGCCGTATCCTGTTTACGTACCAGCAGATTGCTCAAGCTCTATTGTTGCTTCTCTGGAAGGTTCTGATGTGCTAGAACGTTGTGATGCTGAATCTATTAATCTATCTACGGTTAACGTTATTATTGATAACCCAGATTATGATGATACGGATCCAGATGAAACAGATCCTGAAACACTTACTATTGATATAGGTCTAAGTGGTATTACAGTTCGTATTCACTACACAGATGAGTTTGGTAATCCACTACCAGCGGGTACAACTGTATCTATAGCCTCTACAAATGGTGACTTATCTATTATCGAAAATAACGCTATTATTCCAAGTACGAATACGGATAAACCAATGTATTCAGATGTTCGTATTTCTCGTGAAGCGGATGGTAATGATAAATTTGACGGTGTACTTTCAATAACATTTGAGTTTACTACTCAGGCTGGTGGCACTAAAACAGTCTCCAAAGGAATCGAAATTTACGATAGTAAATAAGGCTTTATTTTAAAAATGCCAACCTTTAGGTTGGCATTTTTGTTTCTGTTCTATATATTCCACATCAATTAATCTAAAAACACTAGTTTGTTTAATTTAACGACAAAAATTGTTCGTTTATTCAGTAAATACTGAAAAGTTTGTATTAAAAGCTTGTAACAACTAGTGTTTGTAGATATACCTATAAATATTCGCGCCGCTTATGTCGGCAAAACACATTTTCAATATTTGGTTAGAAATAGGCAACTATGGGCAAATCGCTAGTAATTGTAGAGTCTCCTGCTAAGGCTAAAACAATTAATAAATATTTAGGTAATGACTTCATCGTAAAGTCCAGTATTGGGCATGTACGAGATTTACCTACTTCAGGTTCGAGCAAAGCTAAAGTGCCGGCAACTAAAACGCCAGCAGAAGTTCGTAAAATGGAACCTGAAGAGAAAGCAGCGTATAAAAAGCAACGAGATTATACAAACTTAGTCGCGCGTATGGGTATAGACCCAAACCAAGGCTGGGATCCGCATTACGAAATACTGCCTGGTAAAGAAAAAGTTGTTCAAGAATTACAAAAGCTGGCTGAAAATGCAGACCAAATATATCTCGCAACGGATTTGGATAGAGAAGGGGAAGCAATTGCTTGGCACCTTCAAGAAATCATTGGTGGTGATCCTGCTAAATATAAGCGCGTAGTTTTTAACGAAATTACTAAAAACGCAATACAGCAAGCGTTTGAAACACCTGGCGAGCTTAATACTGATATGGTTTATGCTCAGCAAACACGTCGCTTTTTAGACCGTGTTGTTGGCTTTATGGTATCACCTTTATTGTGGGCCAAAGTGGCCCGTGGACTTTCTGCAGGACGAGTTCAGTCTGTTGCGGTACGTTTATTAGTAGAGCGTGAGCGCGAAATTAAGGCGTTTATCCCTGAAGAATTTTGGGATATCCATGCTGACGTTAAAAATACTGAGTCTGAATTACGTTTAGAAGTAGCCAAACAAGCAGGAAAGCCTTTTAAGCCTGTAAATGAAGCTCAGGCTAGCGCAGCGGTTAAAAGCCTTGAGAATGCAGAATACAAAGTAATTAGCGTTGAAGAAAAACCAAGTAAAAGTCGCCCAAGTGCGCCATTAATTACTTCAACCATGCAGCAAGCGGCAAGTACGCGTTTAGGTTATGGCGTTAAAAAGACCATGATGCTTGCTCAGCGTTTGTATGAAGGTGGTTATATTACGTATATGCGTACCGATTCAACTAATCTTTCAAAAGATGCCGTTGAAATGTGTCGTGAGTATGTAACAAACGAGTTTGGTGCTAAATACTTACCAAAAGATCCAATTAGCTACAGCTCTAAAGGCAATGCACAAGAGGCGCATGAGGCAATACGTCCTTCAAGCGTTACCGTGTTATCTGGTCATGTTGAAGGTGTAGACGCCGATGCTAAAAAGCTGTACGAGCTAATTTGGCGTCAGTTTGTAGCGTGCCAAATGGTACCTGCTGAATACGATTTAACAACACTAACTGTTGCAGCTAACGACTTCCAGCTTAAAGCGAAAGGCCGTGTGCTACGCTTTGATGGTTGGACAAAAGTACAACCTGCGATACGTAAGAAAAACGAAGAAGATCAATCACTACCGGCTGTTAAAGAAGGTGAAGTCCTTACTTTAATCGAACTCGATCCTAAGCAGCATTTTACTAAACCGCCAGCGCGCTTTAGTGAAGCAAGTTTAGTAAAAGAGCTTGAAAAACGCGGTATTGGTCGTCCATCTACTTATGCGTCAATTATATCAACGATTCAAGATCGTGGTTATGTACGTGTAGAAAACCGCCGTTTCTTCGCTGAAAAAATGGGTGAAATAGTTACCGATCGCTTGGTTGAAAATTTCACTGATTTAATGAACTTTGATTTTACAGCTAAAATGGAAGGCCGTTTAGATGATATCGCTGAAGGCGAGCGTGTATGGACTCAAGTTCTAGATAAGTTTTATGCTGATTTTTCAACGCAATTAACTGTCGCTAAAGACGAGCCAGAGAACGGTGGCATGCGTCTTAACGAGATGGTTGAAACCGATATTGAATGTCCTACGTGTAGCCGAAAAATGGGTATACGAACGGCATCAACTGGTGTTTTCTTAGGGTGTACTGGTTACAGCCTTCCGCCAAAAGAGCGTTGCACTACAACAATGAACTTGGTGTCGGGTGATGAAGCAGTTGCAGCTGATGTAGAAGATGTAGAAACTGAAAAGTTAATGCAGATGAAACGTTGTCCTATTTGTGAAACTGCAATGGATTCATACCTAATCGACGAAACCCGTAAATTACATGTGTGTGGTAATAACCCCGCATGTAAAGGGCATATTGTTGAAGAAGGCACCTTTAAAATTAAAGGCTATGACGGACCAATTATCGAATGTGATAAATGTGGCTCTGACATGGAACTTAAATCGGGTCGTTTTGGTAAGTATTTTGGCTGTAATAATGACGAGTGTAAAAACACACGTAAACTACTTAAAAGTGGCGAAGCTGCTCCACCAAAAGAAGATCCTGTTCACATTACTGAGTTAGAGTGTGAAAAGTCAGATGCGTATTTCGTATTACGTGATGGCGCCGCTGGTATATTTTTAGCTGCAAATACTTTTCCTAAGTCTCGTGAAACACGTGCACCTAAGGTAGAAGAGTTAAAACGCTTTAGAGACCGTATCTCGCCTAAGTTTTATTACTTAGCAGATGCACCTGCTAAAGATCCTGATGGTAATCTTGCTGTTGTACGCTACAGCCGTAAAAATAAAGCTCAGTATGTTATGACTGAAGTTGACGGTAAAGCTACTGGCTGGACTGCTCATTATGAAGCAGGTAAATGGACAGAAGAAGCGAAGAAAAAGGCAGCACCTAAAAAGAAAGCTGCTGCAAAAAAGGCACCAGCTAAAGCAAAGCCTAAAGCGAAAGCTAAAAAAGAAGATGAATAAGCACGTTATCGCTTATTCATAACTTCTTATAGGTTTTAAAAAACCATAAAAAAACCGGAACGCACAGCTTGTGTCTATTCCGGTTTTTTTGTGCCTAGTTAAATGTTTTCGCAACGGCTTTATTAGCAGTACATTCAACTAAGCGTATTGGAGATACCAATTTTATTAAAAACATGGTCATTATATTGCACTAAATAACCCACTCACTGCGTTAAAAAACATTCATATAAAACAACTATATGTCATGCTATTTCACTTGCTATTGAGCTATTTTCTTAGCGCTATAATAGATCACTAATTTAATGCAATTTGTATGATTAAATCTTAACAGAAGATACTTTTTTATAGCCTTCAGATTCAAGCTCATCATTTACGCATTTTAATACGTAGGCATTTAGCTCTTCATTGCTTACGTCATCATCTTTAGCCCAGTTAACACACATTTCTGTGTATTCTTTTACCATTTCGGCTGAAGCTGTTGGCGCATCGTCTGCTACCGCGTAAGTCGCAGATACTGCAAATAGTGGAGCTACGATTAATGCTAGCAATGCTTTTTTCATTCGTTTATTCCTAAAAAAATGGTGTGATGACTGATTTACCCAGTTTAAGATTAGGTTTAAACCAGTAGTGCCCAATCCAGAACAACTCTGTTGGTACACTGATTTTTAAACGAAAACGAAATAAAAGATAACGAAATTTTTTTATCGTGAGGATGAGTAATTTACTTGTCAGGATTTCGCAGCATTGTGTTGCAGTGGTTTATAAGCTAAGGTCGCTTTTTTTAATTAAAAGACAAACCAATGTCATCACACACCCCTAATAAAAAACCACGCCAAGCTAATAAAGTAGAGCATGCATTAGAATCTTTTATTTTTAAAGGGCGTTGGCTACTAGCCCCATTTTTTGTGGGTTTACTATTTGCAGTTGTACTGTTGTTAATAAAGTTTTTTAAGCAGCTTTATTTAATGGGTATTGCGACATTTACAGCAACCAATCAAGAGTTACTTGTCGGTATTCTAACTTTAGTTGATACGGCATTATTAGCGGGGTTATTGCTGATCATTACATTTAGTGGTTACGAGAACTTTGTTTCTAAGCTTAATATTGATAATCACGAAGACAGACCATCTTGGATGGGAAAAGTTGGTTTTTCAGGTCTAAAGATGAAATTAATAAGTGCGATAGTCGCTATTTCGGCTGTTGAGTTATTAAAAGTATTTATAAACTCAGGCGCATATCCAAGTGATGAGCTACTTTGGAAAGTGACTATTCATGTCACGTTTGTAATGTCAGGCGTTTTATTTGCTTTAACTGACTACTTAAACAGTAAAACCCAAAGTCATTAGAAAAATTAAACGCATAAAAGAGCCCAAGTAATTTACTTGGGCTTTTTATGTTTAGAGCTTAGCTGTAATATTAAGTGTAATTATTGATGTCATTAACACTTTGCATAAAAGCAAGCGAAAGGCTCAAGTGTTAGTGTGTCTTGGCTTAATTTTGCGCTGTGGTGGCTAAGCTCATTGTATTCTTTAACGATTGATGTTGGCATATCAATACTTGTTTGTTGAGAGCTTAGATTAAACATGCACAGCATTTTTTGCGGTCCAAGCGTTCTATAAAAAGCAAGCACAGGCTCAGGCGTTTCAATAAACTCAATATCACCCTCTAGTAAAACAGTTTGGCTTTTGCGCCACGCCATAAACTCACGATAGGCGTTTAAAATTGAGTTGCTATCATTAGTTTGCACAGCGACTGATTGCTGTTTGTGTGCATCATCAACAGGTAGCCAAGGTTTTACATCACTAAACCCCGCATGAGGTGAATCAACTTGCTCCCAAGGCATTGGCGTTCTACAGCCATCACGCCCTTTAAAGTTAGGCCAAAATGTTATGCCATATGGGTCTTGTAAGTCTTCAAAGGCAACACTTGCTTCACCTAAACCTAATTCTTCACCTTGGTACATACATACACTGCCACGAAGGGAGGCAAGTAGGGCGGTTAGCATTTTACATTGCTGAGGGTTTATTTCGCCATTTTCGCTCCAGCGACTTGCTACGCGCTCTACATCATGGTTGCTAAATGCCCAACACGGCCAACCCTCAGTCATACGTTGTTCAAGAGTTTGAACCGTAGTTCTAATATATTCACTTGAATAATCATTTGTTAAGAGCTCAAAGCTATATCCCATGTGCAGCTTATCGCCACCTTGTGTGTACTGCGCCATTGTCGCCAATGAATCTTCTGATGAGATTTCGCCAAGCGATACAGTACCTGGGTATTTATTAAGTAATGTGCGAATGTCTTGCATAAACTCAATATTTTCTGGCTGAGTGTTGTTGTAGTAATGATACTGAAATGCGTATGGGTTATCTTCACTAAAACCACGACCCTGGCGCTTATCTTTTGGTTTAGCTGGGTTATCGCGAAGTTGTGCATCGTGATAACAAAAGTTAATAGCATCTAATCTAAAGCCATCAACGCCTTTTTTAAGCCAAAACTCTACGTTATCAAGTACAGCTTGTCTTACGTCAGGATTATGAAAGTTTAAATCGGGTTGTTCGGTTAAAAAGTTATGCAAATAATATTGCCCACGGCGAGGTTCCCACTGCCACGCGCCGCCACCAAAAATAGACAGCCAATTATTAGGTGCTGTGCCGTCATCTTTAGCTTCAGCCCAAACATACCAATCCGCTTTATCGTTATTATGATTTTCGCGGCTATCTGTAAACCATTGGTGTTGATCTGATGTATGGCTTAGTACTTGGTCAATTATAATTTTAATATTGCGATCATGGGCTTGGCTAATAAGTTCATCAAAATCGTTTAAATCACCAAAAAGCGGGTCAATGTCACGGTAGTCACTAATATCGTAGCCAAAGTCTTTCATCGGCGATTTGAAAAAAGGTGAAATCCAAATTGCATCAACGCCTAAGCTTTTAATGTAATCAATACGATTAATAATCCCTTTTAAGTCACCAATACCATCGTTGTTGCTATCTTGAAAGCTACGCGGATAAACTTGATAAATAACCGCACCTTTATACCACTGCTTTTGGGTCATGCTTTTCTCCGTCATTCCACACAGTATTTAGACTATTCTTTATTGTGATTACGATTAATCACGTTATTTTCAAAAAGCATACGTGAAGCCTTTAATTCTGTAAAAAGTCTGCATACGTATGCACTAAAAATAATGCAATAAAATTATTTAAAATAAGCGCTTAGCGCATCTTTAGCGGTGTTCGTTTTGTGTGTTTAATGTTTACCAATTATGTTATTCATTCATTTTTTAGTTAAATTTAACCTAACAGTTTGTACTGTAAAGGAAATATACCCTCGGTTTTACTAGAAATGGTCTGACCAATTTAACACTTAGTAAATGTGCAATTATTTAAACGTTATATAACAGCGCTAATTAATTTCATCTTGTTTACATTCAAGTAGGAAGGCTATTAGTTTTCTACAAAATAGATTTAATCTGCCATGCTCTTCCAGTGTTTTTTGTTTTGTTTATTTTCAATAAAATCATATGGTTAAAATTATATGTATGTAATGTATGTTAATATTAGGCTACATTGAAATTGTTGAATACGTATGCATAAAGTTGTTAATAAAATAAATCTGGCGTTAATATTCATTCTGACAACAAAATTAGCTCGCCTTGTTTAACTATCACTTAAACATTGAATGCGGGTATCACAATATGGGTAACGGGAAAACATTATGTCTATGTTCAAACCAAGTATATTAACTTTAGCATTAACAGCTGCAGGCTTATCAAGCTTTGCTACACAGGCTGCTCAAGAAGATACAATAAAAAAAGATGATGTAGAAGTTATCGAAGTTAAAGGCTTTCGTGGCAGTGTTGTAGAATCAATCAACACAAAACGTTTTTCTACACAGGTTGTAGAATCTATTTCTGCAGAAGATATAGGTAAGCTGCCAGACTCTTCAATTGCTGAATCGATTGCGCGTTTACCCGGTTTAACCGCACAGCGCTTAGACGGCCGAGCAAGTCGTGTCTCTATTCGTGGTTTTGGCGAGAATGAAAGTGGCACAACGTTTAACGGTCGTGAGCAGGTATCGATTGGTGATAACCGTGGTGTAGAGTTTGACCTTTATCCATCAGAAATAATGAGCGGTGTAACCGTTTATAAAACGCCAAATGCAAGTATTGATGCTGAAGGTATCGCCGGTGTAATTAACATGCAAACAGTTCGTCCTTTAAGTAAAGGCGAACGTGTTGTACAAGTAAATGGACAGTATGAGCAAACCAGCTTTGGTAAATTAAACCCTGACGGCAGCGACGACGGTTACCGAGGTACAATTTCATACATTGACCAGTTTGCAGACGATACCATTGGTGTTGCATTTGCTTTAAATACGATGAGTTCACCAAATCAAGAAAAACGTTGGAACGCGTGGGGCTACCCCGAAAGAGAAGTAGGTGGCCAAACATATTCAATTTTAGGTGGTGCAAAACCATTTGTACGTTCATCGACACTTGAACGTGATTCAGCCATGCTCGTACTAGAAGCTGCACCGACTGACAAACTAAATATGACGTTTGATGCGTTATATGTAGATTTTACAGATGAAAAAATCTTACGTGGTATCGAAATTCCATTTGCATGGGGGCAAGGTGCACGAGACGAAAACTCATTCGTAATAGATGAGGAATCTGGTTTTATCACGAGTGCCGTTACCGAAGGTCAACGAGTTGTTGTTCGTAATGACTACGAAGAGCGTGAAGCAGAGCTAACCGCGTTTGGTTTTAATACTAAATACGATATTGACGATTCATGGTCAGTTGAATTTGATGCAAGTTACTCGCATGTAGATCGTAAAGTGTGGAGCCTTGAGAGTTATTCAGGAACAGGTCGCGGCGATTCACGTGGTGTTGCAGATAACCTAGGATACACTTTTAATGGCAGTAATACAGGTGCTACGTTTACTCACGATTTAGATTACAGTGATTATAGCCTTATTCAATTAGGCGGTCCTTTATCGTGGGGCGCAAGCAAGGCCTTAAATGATCAATATGGTTTAATTGATGCTGATGGAAATGACATTTCTGGTTATAAAGATCAGGCACAGGATGGATTCATAAATGCACCAACTATTGAAGATGAGCTGTCTACGTTAAAGCTAGCTGCATCTAAAGTATTAGAAAACGAATACTTCAGTTCAATTGAGTTTGGTATGTCTTATAAAGAGCGCGAAAAAACAAAAGATTCGCAAGGTTTCTTTATGACGTTATCTGGTTTTTCGCTTGATAATCCTGGCATGCTAGCTGTGCCAGAGCAATATCGCATGGGTAGTGTTGACCTAGGCTTTATTGGCATGGGTGACATGATTGCTTACGATGTTAATGGGTTAGTAAATGACGGTTACTACAGCTTGTTAGATGAAAGCTTAACGAATACGAGCCATTTAACAAAATCGTGGACAGTAAAAGAAGAAATTACCTCAGTATTTGCACAGGCTAATATTAATGCCGAAGTAAGCGGCTTAGCACTTACAGGTAATGTGGGTGTACGTTATGTTCATACCGACCAATCATCGCAGGGTAATGCATTTAACACCGTTGATGATATCGTGGTGGCATCACCTACCAATATTAGCCACGATTATTCTCACGTTTTACCAAGCTTAAACTTATCACTTGCGATTGATGAGCAACAAACAGTTCGCTTTGGTGCGGCTAAAACAATCTCTCGTGCACGTTTAGACGAAATGAATGCATCTATTGATGCATCATATAATACTACACAGGATGAAAATGGTAACTACTGGTCTGTGTCGGGTGGTAACCCTAATTTAGAGCCAAAAGAGGCAACCGGTTACGATTTAACGTACGAAAACTACTTTAGTGATGAAGGTTACTTCTCTGCTGCATTTTTCTATAAAGACTTAACGCAGTGGATTTTTGATGGTAAATACGAAATTGATATGTCGGGCGTTGCTGACCCTTCAACAGGTGAAGTTCCTGCAACATCATCAGGTACAGGCAGCGGTAAAATAAATGGCGGCGGTGGCGATTTATATGGTTACGAGCTTTCACTAGCGTTACCATTTAAAATATTCCACCCATCTCTTGAAGGTTTTGGTTTAATTGCCAGCCATACTGGTATTGAGTCTGATATTGAAGATCAAAACGGTAACGATTACGAGCTACCAGGTCTTTCGGATAAAATTCAAAGCTTAACAGCTTACTACGAAATGCATGGTATGCAATTACGTACCAGTATGCGCAAACGCAGTGCCTTTAAAGGCGATGTATATGGTTTAGGTTTTAACACTGAACAAGTTGATATTTTAGGTGAAACTATTTGGGATGTTCAAGCAGGTTATGACTTCTCTGAGGCCGGTATTGAAAGCCTTGAAGGTTTATCTGTCCAGTTTCAAGTACAAAACTTAACTGAAGAACCGTTTACGTCACTTTCTGGCGATAATGCTCTACAAGTACGTGACTACCAAGATTACGGTCGTACTTACTTGTTAGGCTTTAGTTACAAGCTATAATAAAAGTTGTGTGTAGAAGCCCTTGTGATTTGTTTTACAAGGGCTTTTTTATAGCTAGTTTATCAAACACTGATTAATACCAATTCGCTTAATTAAGTTTATTGAGCGCTGTATTAAAGTGTGGGCAATAATATGAAACCAATAAAACATGTCGTAATTGCAGGCGGTGGTACCGCAGGGTGGATAACAGCAGCACTGCTTAATAAAGTGTTAGGTAAAGTAATTAATATCACACTAATAGAATCATCAGCTATTGGTACGGTAGGAGTGGGTGAAGCAACGATACCGCCCATTATTCAACTTAATAACGCGCTGGGTATAAACGAGCAAGATTTTATTAATGCCACTAATGCTTCAATAAAATTAGGTATAGAGTTCGAAAACTGGAAAACGCCAGGGCATAGCTACATGCATGCGTTTGGCTCGTTAGGTAAAGATTTTCCCTTTTGCGATTTTTATAACTTTTGGTTAAAAGGTCAAATTACGGGCTACGAAGACGACTTATGGGATTTTTCACTCAATTACCAAGCGGCTAAACAGCATAAATTTGCACCCCTCAATACAATTCCTAATACCCAACTACCTGGGCTGAGTTACGCATATCATTTTGATGCGACGCTTTACGCTGAATACTTAAAAAAGTTGGCTATATCGCGCGGTGTAAAACACATAGATGCAAAAATAAACCAAGTTGAACAATGCGATACAGGCAATGTTAAAAGCCTAGCACTGGATAACGACAGTCAAATTAGTGGGGATTTATTTATAGATTGCACCGGGCTGCGTGCACTATTAATTGAACAAACACTAAATACAGGGTTTATTGATTGGTCTCATTACTTACCATGCGATAGTGCAGTAGCCGTACAAACAAAAAGTACTCATGAGCTTAAGCCCTATACGCGATCTATTGCACATAGTGCTGGTTGGCAATGGCAAATACCACTGCAAAATCGTATTGGTAATGGCCTTGTTTATTGCAGTAGATACTTGTCAGATGATGATGCTAAGCAGTTACTGCTAAAAAGCTTACCCGCTGAGCCAATTACAGAGCCCCGTATTATAAAATTCAAAACAGGTCGGCGTTTAAAGCAATGGCATAAAAATGTGGTGTCGGTTGGCCTCTCAAGTGGTTTTTTAGAGCCGCTAGAGTCAACCAGTATTCATTTAATTCAAACTGCGGTTACGCGTTTAATTAAGCTATTTCCACACAACGGTATTAGCGATGCGTTAGTAACGGAGTTTAATAAACAAAGCGTTATTGAATTAGAGCACATACGTGATTTTATTATTTTGCATTATAAACTCACCGAGCGAGAAGACTCCCCGTTTTGGCGTCAATGCATGCAAATGGATATACCAAATTCCCTTACCCATAAACTGAATTTATTTAAACACACAGGCAAAGTAATACGTGAAGATGATGAACTATTCGCCGAAGTTGCTTGGCAGCAAGTCATGATAGGGCAAGGGCTTATCCCTGATGACTATAACAGTATTGTTGATTCACTAAGTGATGACCAACTGAGCGATTTATTCTCTACTTTAAAAACGTTGATCAGCTCAACTGTAACGCAGTTACCAACTCACCAGAATTTTTTAGCCAGCATTAAAAAGGTATAACAATGCGATTTTTAAACACACTTTTACTAGTAAGCGTATGTAGCTTACCAAGCTTTAGTTATGCACTTAATGTAGAGCCTGCCAATTGGTGGGTCGGCATGAATAAAAATAACATTACAGTACTCGTGCATGAGCAAAATATAGCTAACGAAGAATTTAAATTAGATAAGTATAAAGGGGTTGAACTTAATAACGTAACACGTACCGACAACCCTAATTATGCTTTCCTACATTTAAATATTAGCGATAACGCCAAAGCAGGAACGCTCAAGTTTAACAGCACTAATACAGCGCATAGCTTTGAGTTTCCTTTATTTACCCGAGATAAAAATAGCGCGCAACGCCAAGGTTTCACAAGTGCAGATGCTTTATATTTAATTAACCCAGATCGCTTTGTAAATGGCGACTCCACAAATGACACCGTTAAAAGCATGCTAGAAGCTGCAAATCCAGGCTTTAAAGGCGGGCGACATGGAGGGGATATTCAAGGTGTTATTAACGCATTACCGTATTTAAATAATTTAGGTGTAACACAGCTTTGGCTTACTCCAGTGCTTGAAAACAACATGCCAGATTACTCTTATCATGGTTACGCGATTACAGACTTTTACAACGTTGATCCGCGAATGGGATCGAATAACCTATACAAAACGTTATCAATAAAGGCTAAAGAGCAGGGCATTGGGCTTGTTATGGATATGGTGCTTAATCACTTTGGTGCTGAGCACCCGTGGATGAAGGATAAACCAACTCAAGATTGGATTAACTTTAATGGGCAGTTTGAAAATGGCAAAAATGCCACAAGCCATGCGCGCCAAACAATTCAAGATCCACACGCAAGTAACTACGATAAACGCCAGTTTAGCGATGGTTGGTTTGTCGCTAGTATGCCCGATTTAAACCAGCGCCAACCATTATTAAATGAGTATTTAATTCAAAATGCAATTTGGTGGATTGAATACGCAGATTTAAGCGGTATTCGTGTAGATACCTATTCTTATTCAGACAAAGCATTTTTAAGTGATTGGACCAAGGCCATTATGGATGAATACCCACACTTTAATATTGTTGGCGAAGAGTGGACTTCAAACCCTGCAATAGCGTCGTATTGGCAGCGCGGTAAAGTAAATCAAGATGGGTATGTGTCAAGCTTACCCAGTGTGATGGACTTTTCGTTGCAAGAGGCGGTAATTCGAGCTTTAAATGAAGATGAAAGTTGGAGCACAGGCTGGGTTAAAGTATATCAGTCATTAGCTAACGATTTTTTATACCCAGACACCAATAACATTATGGTGTTTGCTGATAACCACGATATGAGCCGTGTATATACGGAGCTTGGGCAAGACTTAGCTAAAACTAAAATGGCGATGACTTTGTTTTTAACAACGCGCGGCATTGCTCAAATATATTATGGAACCGAAATATTATTGGATAATACGCCGAGTAAAGATCATGGTGATATACGCATTGATTTTCCTGGTGGGTTCAAAAATCAAAACGCTAATGCGTTTACTGGAGTCGGGTTAAGTAAAGATCAGCGCGATATGCACGAAACTATAAGCACGCTACTTAACTTTAGAAAGCAAAGCCCGGCGCTTGCAAAGGGTAAGCTCGTTCATTTCAGTCCGAATAATGGTGTTTATAGTTATGCTCGCGTTAGTGATACGCAAACAGTATTAGTTTTTATGAATAAAAACAAAGTAAAACAAAAGCATAATCTTGATTACATGCAAGAAGCCATACCAAAAAATGCCAATGCGCAGGCATTATTCACACAACACACTTTTAAACTAACTAACAGTATTAACTTAAAGCCAATGGCTGCTACGGTATTAGTGATTAATACGCCGTGAATGTTTAAGTGAATACGTATGCAGCAACTGTATGGTTGCTGCAGATATCTTTAGTATAAAGCTATAACACTACTGACAAAAAGACACACAATGAAAAAATCAGTTTATGTACCCGCATTACTATGTAGCGCACTTATAACAAGTGCGTGCTCAGACAATAATGAAATCGAACAACAGCAAGCCCCTAAACAGGCACAAAATGAGTTAACAAAGCCTGTTGTATACCAAGTATTTACACGCTTATTTGGTAACACACAGACCGCGAATGTGCCCTGGGGTACAAAAGAGCAAAATGGCGTAGGTAAATTTGCCGACTTTAACGATGCAGCACTTAAAGGTATTAAAGAATTGGGTACGACCCATGTTTGGTATACCGGTGTTTTACATCATGCGCTAGTGGGCGATTATACCGAGTATGGGATTACGCAAGACGACCCTGATGTAGTTAAAGGCCGTGCAGGTTCACCTTATGCAATAAAAGATTACTACGACGTAAACCCAGATTTAGCTATAAATGTGACCAATAGAATGGGTGAGTTTAGTGATCTGATTGAGCGTACTCATGAGCATGGCATGAAAGTGGTTATAGATATTGTACCTAACCATGTGGCTCGTAATTATAAATCAGTAGCAAAACCCAAGGGAATAAATGACTTTGGTGAACAAGACGATACAACCAAAGCATATGATAAAAACAATAATTTTTACTATGTCCCAGGTCAGTCTTTTCAGGTTCCAACATCACAAAGCTATACAGTTTTAGGGGGTAATACTCACCCTTTAGCTGACGGTTTTTTTGATGAAACGCCAGCGAAATGGACGGGGAATGGTGCGCGTGCACCCAAGCCAGATATTAACGATTGGTACGAAACCGTAAGAGTCAATTATGGCGTTAAGCCTGATGGCAGCTATGACTTTCCTGTATTACCTAAAGAGCTAGAAAACCAAGATTATCGCGCTCATTATGCGTTTTGGCAAAATAAGGAACTGCCTAATAGCTGGTATAAATTTAGAGATATCACTCTTTACTGGCTTGATAAAGGCGTTGATGGTTTTAGGTACGATATGGCCGAAATGGTGCCGGTTGAATTTTGGAGCTTTTTAAATTCATCAATAAAAATGCAAAAGCCCGATGCGTTTTTATTGGCTGAAGTTTACAACCCACAAATGTACAGAGCGTATATTCAGCAAGGAAAAATGGATTACTTGTATGACAAAGTCGGCTTTTACGACACATTAAAAGCCATTATGCAGGGTAAGCAAGCTGCTAATACTATTTTTGCAGCCCAAAGCCAAGTGGCTGATATTGAAGCGCACATGCTGCACTTTTTAGAAAATCACGACGAACAACGCATTGCTAGCCCTGATTTTGCAGGTGATGCACGCTGGGGGAAACCAGCAATGGTAGTTTCCAGCTTAATGAGTCGCGCACCTACTTTATTATATTTTGCCCAAGATGTGGGGGAGGACGGATCTGAAAACGCAGGTTTTGGCACATCTACTCGCACCAGCATTTTTGACTATATTGGTGTACCAGCGCATCAAGCATGGATGAACAACGGAAAATTCGACGGCGCTAACTTATCGAGCGAGCAAGCATCACTTCGTGATTATTATAAATCAATAATGGCTCTTAATCGTTTACCCGCTGTTGTAGGTGGAACCATGTCAGAGCTTTCAATTAGCAATAGCGAACGCGTTGTTGGTTTTGTACGCTCGCTGGGACAGCAATCTGTTTATGTTTTTAGTAATTTTAGTGAGGAGCCACAAACGGTATTAATTAATTTAACACCAGAGCAAGCAAATACCTTTGAGCGAAATAAACCGCTACACGACTTACTTGAACAAAACACGGTAAAGATCATCACTGACAAAGAAGTTACAAAGCTTATGCTTTCGCTAGATGCATTTAGTAGCGCAGTTTTAACTAATAAGGCTAATCATGAATAATCAAAATAATAATTATGACAGCAACAAACCAAATCTAAGTTTTTGGCAAATATGGAATATGTGCTTTGGCTTTTTAGGTATTCAATTTGGTTTTGCACTACAAAACGGCAATGTGAGCCGTATTTTTCAAACCCTAGGCGCACAAGTTGATGATATTCCTATTTTATGGGTTGCAGCACCGCTAACGGGCTTAATAGTGCAACCAATAATTGGTTATTGGAGTGATAAAACATGGGGACGTTTTGGTCGTCGTCGTCCATTCTTTTTCATAGGGGCGGTACTTACTACTATCTCACTCTTTATCATGCCGCATTCACCAACCCTTTGGATTGCTGCAGGTATGTTATGGATTATGGATGCCTCAATCAATGTCACTATGGAACCTTTTAGAGCACTTGTAGGCGATAACCTGCCAGAAAAACAACGCGCTACAGGTTACGGGTTACAAAGCTTTTTTATTGGTATTGGTGCGGTATTAGCCTCAGCGCTACCATGGATGATGACCAATTGGTTTGATGTTAGTAACACCGCTGCGCCAGGGCAAATCCCTGAATCTGTTAAATATTCATTTTATTGGGGTGGGGTCGTATTGCTAGTCGCAGTTCTTTGGACAGTTATGCGAACCAAAGAATATAGCCCTGAGCAATTAGCTGCTTTTGAAAACCACACTGCCAAACCGACTAACACCGCATTAGTAGATATCAACTTCAATAAAGGTGCCATTATTTTTGTGGTGCTAGGTTTAGCAACCCTTGCATTAGTAATGGGTTTATCGCTTGAAAAAGAGTTATACCTACTTGCTGGTGGCTTACTAGCGTTTGGTATTGTGCAGTGGATAGCAAGCGCATTAAAGGCTGCTAACAAAATACAAGGCGGTTTTTACCAAGTAGTACAAGATGTATTTACCATGCCAGAGGCAATGAAGCAGCTTGCTTGGGTGCAGTTTTTTAGCTGGTTTACGTTGTTTGCTATGTGGATATACACCACAGCCGCAGTAACAAGCTTTCATTACGGCAGCAGTGATGCAACAAGTAAAGCCTTTAACGATGGGGCTGATTGGGTCGGTATTTTATTTGCAGCTTACAATGGCTTTGCGGCTATTGCCGCTATGTGTATTCCATTCTTAGTTAAAAAGATGGGCTTAAAAGGCGCACATTGCTTTAACTTATTACTAGGCGCATTGGGCCTTGCGAGCTTTATGTTTATAACAGATCCAAAAATGCTTCTTATCCCAATGATAGGCGTTGGCTTTGCATGGGCTTCTATTTTATCGCTTCCTTATGCAATGTTAAGTAATGCACTACCGAGTAATAAAATGGGTGTGTATATGGGTATTTTTAACTTCTTTATTGTTATACCGCAATTGCTTGCCGCGAGTATTTTAGGGCTTATTTTACGCCACGTATTTTCTAACCAGCCTATTTACGCATTATTAATTGGTGCTGCATCATTCGTTGTTGCTGCGATTGCTGTAATGCGCGTTAAAAATTCAAACTAAGGGTCACACAATGAAAAAATATAACCTTATTACTACCGCTCTTTTAACTTTGGGCTTAACAGCCTGTGGTGCACAAAATACGAATAACGAAAATATTGACGCTACAGTTTCAGCAGCTCCTGGCGCACCAGGTGTTGAACCATTTTGGGCTTACGCGGGTAAAACCGGAATTGGTACTTCTTTTGAGCAATACCAAAACGGCCAATATAATAACAACGCTGCGACAGGTGAAGTATCAAAAGTATGGTTTTCAATTGCTAAAGGTATGATCACCGAAACTATGTTTGGACTCATTCACCAAGCTCAAATTAAAGATATGCAGTTTGTAGTAACCGGTAAAGATTTTACAGTCACTGAAGCTGACGACTTAGACGTTACAATTGATTACTTACATAAAGACGATAAAGGCAGACCACTATCGCTTGCTTACAAAGTAACTAGTACAGATAAGAAAGGGCGTTTTACCCTCGAAAAACACATATTCACCGACCCTGACGGACAAACATTGTTTGTACGCAGTATTTTTAATACATCACTTAAAGGCGTGAAAGCGTATGTTGCTGTTAATCCTTATATAAACAACAACGGCTTAGGTGATTTTGCAAAAACCACTGAGCAAGGCTTAGTAGCATGGGAAGATGATAATTTTTTAACGTTGCAATCATCTACGTCATTCAAAATGCAAAGTGTAGGCTTTACAGGTGTGAGCGATGGCATCACCTCACTTAAAAAACAACACACACTAAGCAAAAAATATTCAAACACAGGCGATAAAGCCGGTAACGTCACTCTGCTGGCAGAGCTTGGTACTATCGATAGTAATACCACATTTGATTTAGCACTAAGCTTTGGTAAAACGCAGCAGCAAAGCCAGCAACAAGGTGCACAGAGCTTATCTAAAGGTTATCAAAATGTGCTTGATGCCTACAACGGTAAAGGTGAAGCGCTAGGCTGGGAAGATTATTTACAAAGCCTTGAGCCATTAAATACAATGGTTAAGCAAACAGCCGATGACGGTAAGCTACTTTATACCAGTGCAATGGTACTAAAAGCGCAAGAAGACAAAACTAATGCGGGTGCGCTCATTGCCTCACTTTCTAATCCTTGGGGTGAAACTGTTTCAGCCAAAGAGGGTTCGACTGGTTACAAAGCGGTATGGGTTCGTGATTTTTATCAAGTAGCTATGGCATTTATGGCCTTAGGCGATACAGCGACTGCAAAAACGGCCTTCGAATACCTTGAAAAAGTACAAGTTACTAGCAAAACCCCCGGTAACAATGGTGATACAGGATGGTTTTTACAAAAAACACATGTTGATGGTGAACTGGAATGGGTAGGGGTACAGCTAGATCAAACGGCTATGCCAATTATGCTCGCGTGGAAGTTACATCAAGCAAACGTACTAAGTGATAACGAACTTAAAGATTGGTACGCACGCATGCTAAAACCGGCAGCTGACTTTTTAGTTGATGGCGGAAGAGCTAAAATTTTATGGAACGACATGCAAATCACTCCACCTGCAACACAGCAAGAGCGCTGGGAAGAACAAAGTGGTTATTCTCCCTCTACAACGGCTGCCGTTGTTGCTGGCCTTATAACAGCCAGTGACATAGCAACACTCAGTGGTGATACTCAAAATGCAGATCGCTATTTAGCAACGGCTAAAAAGTACAACAGTAATATAGAATCGCAAATGTTTACCACCGAAGGTAATTTAAAAGGTGATAGCACCGATGGCGAGTATTTTATTCGTATAGGTCAAGACACCGATGCTAACTCTAATACTAAAATTAACGCCAACAATGGCCGTGAAGGTTTTAACAAAAAGCAGGTTTTAGACGGTGGTTTTTTAGAATTAGTCCGCTATGGAGTAAGAAGTGCCAACGATTCAAGTATAGTTAAAACCCTGCCTGAGTATGACGACGAAACGCTTGAAGATAACTTACAAGTTAAATACAGCTTTAACTTTACCGATGGTAGCGGCACATTTGCAGGCTATCGCCGTTATGGCAACGACGGTTACGGCGAAGATGAAACCACAGGTACTAATTACGCCGAAAGCGGGAGCAACACGCCAGGCCAACGTGGTCGTGTATGGCCATTTTTTACAGGCGAACGCGGACACTATGAAATAGCGGCCGCAAACGCAAATAATACGCTAGATGATGCAAAACAAGCGGACATTAAAAATAGTTACGTAAAAGGCTTAGAGCAGTTTGCTAATAGCGGAATGATGCTACCTGAGCAAGTATGGGATGGCGTTGGCGTAAATAAAGCAGGTTATGAATTAGGCGAGGGCACAAACTCAGCAACACCTCTAGCTTGGACACACGCAGAATACATTAAGCTTGTACGCTCACTCAGTGATAAACAAGTTTGGGACTATTATCCGGTGGTTGCTGAATCGCTTAAAGACTAATATAAAAATATGCTGTAGTTATTAAAAAAGGCTTCTAAATAAATTTAGAAGCCTTTTTGTTATGTACTCACTTAATATTAAGACAAAAGAATGCTCTTCAAATAAAATGAATGTCACTTTTTAGTTACATTATTTGAGGCCACACTTATTATCAAACCATGATAACAACTCGGTATAAAATTCTTTTTTATGATCGTAGAAAAGCGTATCAGAAAAGTGATCGGCATCTTCAAGCTCAATATATTTAAAGTCTTTTTTGTACTTTTCAAGCTCAGATACGAAGTCTCTACTGTGTTTTACTGGAACACGACTGTCGATATCGCCATGTACAACCAGTATAGGAATATTTACTTTATTTACTTGCTCTACAGGAGAGACACCAGAAATAGTAGGGCGTTGTAAGATACTTAAAAAGCGATTTTCGTTAAGAGTTGCATTGATACGACTTAAATCACTTACACCCGCACCGGCAACAACACATTTATATATGTTGTTTTCACGCATAGATGCAGCAAATGCAGCATAACCGCCATAACTCCAACCAAATAAAGCAAGCTTATCTTTTGTTGCTAAGCCTTTATCTATTAAATATTGTGCCGCGTCGTCTAAATCATCTTGTTTTTTTAAGCCCCAGTTATTATCACCTGCCACCCAATGCTCCAGACCGTAACCAGTAGAACCACGATAGTTTGGTTGAATAACGACGTAACCATGATAGGCGAGTAACTGCGCCCAGTCATCAAATACAACAGAGTCACGCACCCAAGGACCACCGTGAGGGAGTACTATCGCAGGGTAAGGACCTTTAGTAGCAGGGATGGTTACATACGCTTTTATTTTGCGTCCATCTCTTGCTTTATAAGAGATATATTTAACGGATCCTAATTTACTTTTATCAATAAACGGAAGTCGATCACCAATTTTAGTCAGCTTCTGTTTATTAGTAACAATGTAATAGCTGCCAGGATTATCGTCAGCAGATACTCTCACTACTAATACGTTATCGTTATCAGAACTACTAATGATTTGTACAAATTTATCTTTAAATAAAGAAGCAACAGATTCGTTAAGTGCTTGAAGGTTTGGGTCTGTGAAATAAAACTTAGGCTGCTTGGTTGTATAGCGAAAGCCTTGTAAAGTACCGTCGGTATCAAGTATAACACCGTCTGTATCTACAGATTTAAGACCAAATTGACGTTCAGAATACTGACCTGTTTTAATGTTGTAAATATAAATGCCAGTCGTATTTTCGCCTAAGTTGGCGTTAACATAAACTTCGTTAGGATTACCTTTTGCAAATCCTAATATCTCAAAGTTTTCACGCTTTTTAGGACTAACTTGCTTAATTACTTTCCAATCATCATTGCCTTTATCTCGGGCATAATAATCGATTGCGTTATCAGACTTATTCCAACCTTGGGCTATTCTTATTTCACCATCGTAGTCAGAAACAAACGAGCCTGATACTTTTTCATTTCCGCGCATTACAGTAACGCTTCGTCCAGTGTTAATATTAAATCTCACTACATCTGGAATGTAGTTATTGTTAATATCAACTTCTACGAGTACTTCATCTTTTTTGTCTGGAAGTATATTTATTATATTAAATTGAACATTTCGCTTTTTCTTAAATGGTAATAACCAGTCGCCTTCACCATCTGCATCAGTTATTGCAAACTTATTAACCCAGTATTTGCGACTTCCGTCTTCTAGTATTTGTCTAAACATAACGCCAAGTTTTTCATCGTTTAACCACACGATGGAAGATATCAGCATTTTATCAGCGCCCAACCTTACGGGGTCTGCTTCTAGGTTATTTGGATCTCTTATCTCAATTATATAGTCACCATTTTTGGTAGTCGCTCTTAAAATAGCAAGCTTCTTACCATCAGGTGATGCTACAACACTACGGATAGCAGATGACATTGAGAAAGCATCGATACTGCTCACTTGTGTCGCATCTTCAGTTTCGCTATTAGCGAAAGAAGATAGGCTTAGTAAGGTAAATCCTACTAGCATTCTTTTTTTAAGTTTCATTTTTTATTCCCTCAAAAAAAATGGCCTAAAATTTTAGGCCATCTGGATTGAATATATACTCAGCCAATTCTAATTAAAAAGAAGCTGTAAAGCTGATGTATGGGCTACGTCCTGAAGTATCATAACCAACACCTAGAGGAATGTTAGTATTTGAGAAAGAACCATTTGGATCTACTTTTGGTGGAGCTTCATTAAATACGTTACGTACACCAAAGTTCACTTTATAAGCATCGTTAGACCAAGTCATACCGATGTTATGTACAAAGTAGTCATCAGTGAAACCAACAGGGCGACATTTAAGTGGAGCACCATTTGCGTCAGTTAAACCACGACAACCTGCAGTACCTTCTTCGAATTCACCTAAATCATCTTCATCTTCACGACCTTTACCGATGAAACGTGTTTCCCAGTTAAATCTAAAATCAGAATATTTAAGTTGTAAGCGTGCTGTACCGCGCCATTCTGGTGAATCTGGCTCACCCATATTGTCATCAATAGTACCAAGTACATCAAAAACTTGCTCTGTCATACGCGTAGCTTGAAGGTCTAGTGTAATACCTAAGTTTTCTTCTGCAATTACCGTATCTGTTTCAAAGTAGATATTGTAATCAAAACCTTTAGAAGAGATTAAACCAATATTGATAAAGCTAGCATCAACTAAATCAATTTGACCATTTTCGTCACGGCCGATACGGCTACAGAAAGCATCATTACCATCAGCAGAATAACACTGACCAATACTGTAACCAGCGCTTGGCTCTGCAATACTATTTGTTACTTCAATATCAAAACGAGTTAATGACATTGTTAAATCAAATGCATCAGTGAACGGTTGTTCAAAGATAAAACCGTATGTTTTAGCCACTGATGTTTCAGCACTAAGCTCAGTTGTACCGCCAGTTTCAATCTCAGCGCTATAAGTTCCAGTATATGAATCAGTCCCACCTTGACCTAAACCAAGAGTGGTTGGATCAATACCTGATGCTTGACAGGCGTTTAGTACCGCTGTGTCACGTGTTTCTTCAGCTGCATTATATGTAGCTGCTGAACCTGGGTTCAATGGGTCAATATCACGAGCATCTTCCGGAACAACACATGGATCGGCAACTGTATTAAAACCAGACGTACCGTTTAAGAAGCGTTCACGTAAGTTTGGCGCTCTATAAGAAGTACCTTTTGTAGCACGAAGAGTAAACCAATCAACAGGACGGTAGATAGTTTTAAGACTATAAGTTGATTCAGCATCGTAGAAAGATTCTTCAGAAACACGGCCAGAAGCTGTAAATGTAAGTTCTTCAGCACCTTTAACTCCTTTAAGTAAAGGGAAGTCAACTTCTGTGAATATTTCTTTTAGATTACGAGAACCATCAGCGCCTTGGTCAGCAAAGTAGCCCCATAGTAAGCCTTGTGATGCTGCTGCATTAGGATTTGATTCAATCTCATCACGACGATATTCAATACCAACGATACCTGCAACAGTTTCGTTATTCCATGGTAGTGCAAAGAAGTCACCACCCATGAATGCATTAAAAACAAACTGGTTTACTTTAGTTTCGATGTCGCGATCAATAAATAAATAGGCCGCTTCTTCAGGTGAAAGCGTACCGCCACCTTCTTGGTAAATACTGTCTGCAAATAAATTAACAGGAACACATCCATCAGAACCGGTACCACAGGTAACAGTACCATCATCATTAAGAACAGCGGTTTCTAATGAGTTAATTAAGCGCTCTTCATCAATACCAACACGGTGGTCAGTACCTTTAGATGCGCTGTACGATACAGACGCGTCGTAGTACCAATTGTCTAAACCAATGTTTTCAAACATACTGAGGTTACCAGTAACACCAGTAACTAAACGATATTGTGAAACTTCAACTTCAGTTTGATCACGGTCACCACGAATATTGATGATTGGCTGAACGGCTTCTGGTCCACCAGGGCCCACACCTAACACGCCAAAACAGTCAATACCGTTTGTTCCACAAGGGTTATATGGGTTTGATGCCGCTACTTGTTGAAATATTTGTGCACCAGGGCTAAAAATTGGTGATTTACGACTCGCATATAAACCTTCGTAGTAGAAAGTTGTATCGTTATCATCTTGGAAGTTATATTCACCATTAAGCATTAGTGAAATACGTTCATTTTTACTTCTGTAATCACCACTTTTGTAGTAATCAGATTGTTGGAAAGCGTATAGAGGGTCTTGGAAATCAACGTCACGGAAACCATCGCCGTTTCCATCAACAAATACACCATCGTTTATACCGTCACCATCGAAATCGCCAGCTACCCATGAAGGTAAAAATCCTTCAAGACTTGATGGTACAGTTGATTCGCTGAAGTTTGGAATACCAGTATTTGTGAAGTTAGGAGTGTAATAAACACTGCCAAAGAAAGAAGGTACGCTAATACGATTTGTTAGAGGGAAAATATCACATGAATCTTCACCACTCGCCACAGGACCATAGCCACTGTTTCTCGTTACGATACTGCCATCTTCAGCTTCCCAAATACGCTCTTCACACCCTTTAACAAAAGGGTTACCAGATAAAGATTGAGATTTTTGTTCTGAATATTCAACGCCTACAGTGATAAAACCATTATCCATGGTTTTGCCCCACATACCCGAAAGTACAGTTTCTTCACCGCCTTCACCTTTAGGTTGACGATAAGATGCATCAAAAATAAAACCTTCAACATCTTTTTTCAATATTACGTTAGCTACACCAGCTACCGCATCAGAACCATAAACGGTTGATGCGCCATCAAATAAATTCTCTACACGCTCAATCATTACGCCAGGTATTAAATTCAAATCAGGTGATGTTGGTGCACCACCAACGCCAGCAGGAGCCATTCTTCGGCCATTAATAAGTACAAGAGTTCGTTCAGCACCTAAACCACGAAATCCGATTGTTGCAGCGCCCGGACCGTTATCTAGTACAAAACCACCAAATGTATTATCTATTTGAGCACCAGCCGCTTGGCTGGTCGATTGAAGCATTGAGCCTGCATCAAATAAACCCATTTCACGAGATAAGTCGCCATTGATAATTTGAATTGGTGATGCATTTGAAAATTCAGCTTTTCTTATACGTGAGCCTGTTACAACTATTCGTTCAGGTGCTTCTTCTTCTAATTCTACGTCTGAATTCAAGTCATTTTCTTGAGCTAGCGCGTTAGGCGCTAAGGCTACAGAGCCTAGCAATAAAGAGTATCTTATTGCATTTGATAGAGCTTTAGTTTTAAACATATGTAAATCCCTGAGGTATTATTGTTATTTAAGCTATAAAGTTACAGAGTAAGGTTATAGCGGCACAATAAATTTACATTACAGAAACAAAATAGTAAATACAGTTAACGACTAGCTATTGCTAAGGGGGGAGGAATTGATGTCTTTTTGACGGAAAAGTATAGTTTTTCAGATTATTTTTATTTTAATCTATTGTTTATTATACAATTTTATTGTTTGTAAATGGATGTGAACAGATGTAGCCGGTGTTTGCTTAAAAAATAGGCTCAGCTTGACCTTCTAGGAATGAGAATAGGAGCTAATAGGGTACTTTGTACTTCTTCACCACGTATCAGTTTTAATAAGTTCTCTACGAGCATTTGCCCAGCAACAGTGGTGTTTTGCTCTATCGTCGTCAGCGGTGGGTTTACATAACTAGCAATGGCTATGTTATCAAAGCCGACTACCGCAACATCTTTTGGCACGTTAATATTTGCTTCTTTAAGTGCACGTATAGCCCCAATAGCAATTAAGTCACTTGCAGCAAATAAGGCGTTAAATTTAATATTATTAGCGATAAGCGAACGAGTGGCGTGATATCCAGATTCTTCAGTAGATATAGCATTAGCCATTTTACGTTCGTTTATTTTTACGTTGTTAGCCAGTAGCTCATCTTTAAAGCCCTGAAAACGACTAAAGAATTCAGGGCTATGATCAGATGCATCACCAATAAAAGCGCAGTCAGTTCTGCTGTGAGCAATAAAGTGCTCAGCGGCAAGCTTACCGCCACCGTAGTTATCACAACAAACAGTTAAATCTGGGCGATTATCGACCGTTGCACCCCAACAAACAAACTTAGTGTTTTGTTCAAGTAAGGTATTAAATTTTGGTTGGTAATCAATGTAATCGCCATAACCGAGTAAAATAATACCATCGGCTCTGTGGCTATCTTCATAATCTGCTTGCCAATCAGCACTGGCCGATTGAAATGATACTAATAAATCGTAACCTTCTTTAGCGCAAGCACGGGTAATGCTGCCAAGCATGGCTAAAAAGAAAGGATTAATTTGTGACTCATCAGAAGTAGGGTCTTCGAAAAGAAGTAATGCAAGTGTGCTGCTTTGTTGTGTACGCAAGTTGCTGGCATTTTTATCAACTTTATAATTAAGCTTTTTAGCTATATCGAAAACACGCTTACGTGTTTCTTCATTAACAAGATGGCTGTTACGTAAAGCGCGAGATACAGTTGATTGAGATACCCCTGCATAGTGGGCAATATCAAATGAGGTGGCTTTACCTTTCATTGTTACAACTTAATTAATTTGATAAATAATTGTGTCATTTTCGTTTATTAATGAATAATTTCAAGCTTTTTGTGAATTAACGTATATTTTTATTGATAAACGGCTGACACCGGTGTCATAATGTAAATGTTTTATCATTTTGTTGTCAAAACGTATTCGCTGTTTATATATTTTAGGCAGCATTTTTTACTGTGATAGCTACTTTGAGGTGATAGCTCAAAGTATAAATAACAATGGTATACCATTGTAAAATAATAAGCACGAGTCGCTTAACAAAAGAGATAATACTATGAGCCTAAACTCTTCTGCCCAATTTGATCCCATCCTAGTTGCTGATGTTGGCGGCACCAATGCCCGCTTTGCTTTAATAACTGCTTTTAATAAACATACTAACCAATTTGTAATAGAGCACATTAATATTTTTCCTAGTGCTAATTTTGGTTCACTTGAAAGTGCGCTTGAGCAATATTTACAAACAGTCTCGCATATTACACCTAAACGCGCATGTTTAGCCGTTGCAGGTCCAATAAAAGCTGGGCAGGTACATTTAACCAATTTAGGTTGGCATTTTAGTGTTAGTGAATTTAAAACTCATTTTGATTTACAGCAACTAGAGGTCATTAACGATTTTGCTGCCTTTGCATATGCGGCTCCTTACTTAGATCCTAAACAAAATGTCATTGTTAAATCAGGTCAAGCTGATGACAATGCTAACATTGGTGTTATAGGTCCAGGTACTGGTTTTGGTGCCGCGTGCTTAGTTAGAACGTCGCAATCTACCGCTGTTTTAAGTTCAGAAGGGGGGCATATATCGCTTGCACCTGTTAATGAACTCGATACTTTACTATTAAATGAATTACGTAAAGATCATCCTCATGTTTCTATCGAAACTGTATTTTCAGGCCCTGGCATAACGCATTTATACAAAGCGATGTCTGCGGTTAAGGGTGTAACAGCTAAAAATTTAGATGCTGCGCAAATAAGTAGTCTAGCAAATAGCGGTGAATGTGCTGTGTGCGATGCAACGCTTAATCAATTTTGTGATTGGATCGGCAGTGTAGCTGGCGATTTAGCCGTTGTTTACGGCGCTTTAGGCGGACTATTTATTGGCGGTGGAATACTGCCTCGTATGCAAGCAAGACTTCTAGAGAGCCGTTTTGTTGAACGATTTTCTCAAAAGGGTATTATGTCGCAATACGCAGGGCAAATTCCTGTAATACTTGTAACACAAGATAATATTCCACTAATTGGTGCCGCAGCGTGTTTGCACAACAGCAAATAAGGAGCTTTCCTTGTTCGCATTTGGAAAAATAGAGTGATGAAAAAAGTAACAATAAACAGTGTGGCAAGTCATGCTGGTGTTTCTAAAAAAACCGTATCACGCGTTTTAAATAACGAGCCTAATGTTAGTGCTGCAACCCGAGAAAAGGTGCTTGCGGTATTTAAAGAACTCGATTACACCCCAAATCCAATTGCACGAGGCCTCGCACAAAATCGTAGCTTTATTATTGGGTGTCTTTACGATAACCCAAGTAAAAGCTACATTACTCGCGTGCAAACGGGTGCTTTAGAAGCATGTAAAGAAAATAACTATAATTTATTGATACATCCTTGTGAGTTTCGTGGTGAAGCCCTTATAAATAATATTGAGCAATTACTACAGACTTCTCGATTAGATGGCATTGTGCTAACACCTCCTTTTGGTGATTTTGCAGAGCTTGTTGCTTTTTTAAAATCTAAAAAAATTCCTTACGCAAGAGTTGCGTCAGCTTTACTTCAAGATGATTCTATTTCAGTTCGTAGTAATGATGAGCAAGGCGCATTTGAAATTACTGAGCATCTAATTAGCCTTGGGCATAAATCTATAGCGTTTATTAAAGGGCACCCGGATCACAGTGCCACGCAACAACGCTTTAAAGGCTACAGGCGTTCACTTGCAAGCCATGGAATAGAGTTTGATGAGCGCTTAGTAGAGGAGGGTAACTTTAGTTATCACTCAGGTGTAGATAGTGCACGCAGTATTTTAGATTTATCTCCTAGGCCAACAGCTGTATTTGCATCAAACGATTACATGGCGGCAGCGGTATTAAAATTAGCTACCCAGCGCCAATTAAAAGTGCCTGATGATATTTCAATAGCCGGCTTTGATAATGCACCCATTGCACGTCATATTTGGCCTGGTTTAACGACTATTGCACAGCCCGTTGAAGAAATGACTAAACAAGCCGTAACTCAACTTATTTCACACATAGCTCAACCGCAAGAACAGCCGTATCAGGTAACGCTTGAGTCACGCTTGATTACACGCGAGTCTACTTCTGCGATAAAATAGTGAGTTAAAAACACTTTCACAGTAGCCCGAATATGAGTGACGCTTATTCGGGCTTTTTTTTGCTCTGAACTTGCTAAAATATACTTTGTGCCTAAAAATCAATTAGGTCATTATTCGGTCATGTTAAAATATTAAACTATTTTTGTTACCCGGGGTTGACACCGGTGTCATTGCTATGCGTTAATACAGTGACACCGGTGTCAGGGCTGTTGTGAGAGGCTCCCTGGTAGCGTACCTTTGAACGGGTAAATCAAAGATGCTCAGTACAGTTATTTACGTGGAGTCTGTAGTTGCTACTGAGCCTTTATCCTCTAACTAATAGAGATGAGTTAAATTATGTTACATCCTCGTATTCAAGAAGTTACCCAGCGCGTTATCGAACGCAGTAAAAATACCCGTCAAGATTATTTAGAACGTATTTCGCACGCAAAAAAACAAACAAGAGTTCGTGCCGGTTTAGGTTGCGGAAATATAGCCCATGTTATGGCTGCATGTAGCAGTGATGACAAAGCGCGCTTGAAGGCTGATGAGCAGCCAAATCTTGCTATTATCAACTCATATAACGATATGTTATCGGCTCATGTGCCATACAAAGATTACCCAGATTTAATTAAAGACATTGCTACCAAATACGATGCTACAGCACAAGTTGCTGGTGGCGTTCCTGCAATGTGTGATGGTGTTACGCAAGGGCGTGACGGCATGGAGCTTTCGCTTTTTTCTCGTGATGTAATTGCTATGTCTACGGCAATTTCCCTTTCGCACGATGTGTTTGATGGCGTTTTTTGTTTAGGCGTTTGCGACAAAATCGTCCCGGGTTTATTAATTGGTGCATTGTCGTTTGGTCATTTACCTGTGTTCTTTTTACCAGCAGGCCCAATGCAATCAGGTATTCCGAATAAAGAAAAAGCACGTATTCGTCAAAAATTTGCACAAGGTCTAGTAAGTCGCGAAGACTTATTAGAGGCTGAAAGCGCGTCTTACCACAGCGCAGGTACTTGTACGTTCTACGGTACTGCAAACTCAAACCAAATGTTAATGGAAATAATGGGCTTACACCTTCCAGGTAGTTCGTTTATTAATCCTTACACTGAGCTTCGCGATGGTCTTACAGGTAATGCTGTAGAAACTATGCTTAAGCAGCTTACAGATGATAAAGAAAGCCCGTGTTTAGCCGATGTGATCAGCGAAAAAACGATTATAAACGGTTTAGTAGGTCTTCTTTCTACAGGTGGTTCTACTAACCATGCTATTCATATTGTTGCGATAGCAAAAGCGGCGGGCATTCAGGTTACGTGGAAAGATATGTCTGATTTATCAGAAGTTGTACCACTACTTACACGCATTTACCCTAACGGCTCTGCAGATGTAAACCACTTCCAAGCAGCTGGCGGTATGGGTTTCTTAATGCGAGAGCTAGCAAGCGCTGGTTACTTACACACAGACGTTAAAACAATGCTAGGCGATGGTTTAGCACCTTACATGACAGAGCCTCGTTTGGATAAAGACGATAGCCTGATCATGAGCAACTCAACCGGCCCAACTAAAGTTAAATGGGTAGATTGCCCAGCAAACTCACACGATGAAGAAGTACTTCGCCCAGTGAGTAACCCTTTTAGTAAGCAAGGTGGTCTGCAACTTCTAACGGGTAACTTAGGTAAAGCTGTTATTAAAGTGTCAGCTGTTGCTATTGAACATCAGGTTGTTACTGCTCCTGCAAAAGTATTTAGCTCACAAAGTGCTCTGCAAGATGCATACACGCGTGGCGAATTAAACCAAGACTTTATTGCCGTGCTAAAAGAGCAAGGCCCTAAAGCGAAAGGTATGCCAGAGCTACATAAATTAACGCCAGTAATGGCAACGCTTCAAGATGAAGGCTTTAAAGTAGCCATTGTTACTGACGGTCGTATGTCGGGTGCATCAGGTAAAGTACCAGCTGCTATTCACTTAGCACCAGAGGCAGTAGAAGGCGGCATTATTGCTAAAATCCGAGAAGGTGATTTAGTGACACTTGATGCGCCAAACGGAATATTAAAAGTACACGTTAGCGACGAAGAACTTGCTAAACGTGAAGCAGAACTTAGCCTGCCAAGTGCAACATTTGGTACAGGTCGCGAATTATTTACTGGATTTAGAAATATCGTAAGCAGTGCCGATTTAGGCGCGAGTGCTTTTGGACTTGAATAAATATTAGCCATACTGGGTAATGAGGAACAAGTAATGAGTATTGAAAAAATCTTAGCATCGGCACCAGTGGTGCCAGTGGTTGTAATCGAAAAATTAGAAGATGCAGCACCACTTGCAAGAGCGTTATATAACGGTGGCTTAAAAGCCTTAGAAATAACACTACGTACACCTATTGCTGCAGAAGCTGTAAAGCTGATGAAAGCAGAAGTACCTGAAGCCTATGTAGGTACTGGTACGGTAGTAGATAAAGCAAGTTTTGATCTTTCGGTTGCCGCAGGTGCAGATTTTATGGTGAGTCCAGGTGTGAGCGATGAGCTTATTGCTTTGGCTAAAACATCAGATATACCATTTTTACCAGGCGCTGCAACTGCAAGTGAAGTTATGCAACTTGCGTCGCATGGTTTTAAGTATTTAAAATTCTTTCCTGCAGAAGCAGCAGGCGGAACAGCAATGCTTAAATCAATCGGTGGCCCATTACCACATATTACTTTTTGCCCAACTGGCGGCATTAGCCTAGCAACTGCACCGAACTATTTAGCGCTTAACAACGTTATTTGTGTTGGTGGTACGTGGATGCTAGATAAACAACTAATTGAAAATAAAGACTGGCAAGCAATTGAAGCGCTTGCTCGCCAAGCAAGTGAACTTAAATAGGAGTCTAAAATGATTAATGTAGCAATTAACGGTTACGGCCGTATCGGTAGAAATGTTTTACGTGCACTTTATGAGTCAGCTCAAAACAGCGAAATTAAAATTGTAGCAATTAACGATTTAGCACCTGCTAACGTTAATGCCCATTTAACGCAGTATGACTCAGTTCATGGTCAATTTTCTAAAAAAGTAACACTTGAAAATAACACCATGTTAATTGACGATGACGTAATTACGTTAACGCAAGAACGCGACCCTGCAAATTTACCGTGGAAAGCACTAAACGTAGATATCGTTTTAGAATGTACTGGTTTTTTCACTAAACGTGATGACGCTGCTAAGCATATTACAGCGGGTGCTAAAAAAGTAATCGTTTCTGCTCCAGGTAAAGATATGGATGCAACCGTGGTTCATGGTGTAAACAGCGATGTAATTAACGCTGATAGCCAAATCATCTCAAATGCATCGTGTACTACTAACTGTTTAGCACCACTTGCAAAAGCAATTAACGACACCGTAGGTATTGAAAAGGGGAGTATGACAACGATTCATTCTTATACGAATGATCAAAACCTATCTGACGTATACCACCCAGATCTATACCGTGCTCGTAGTGCGACTCAATCTATGATCCCAACTAAAACAGGTGCTGCGGCAGCTGTTGGTTTAGTATTACCAGAACTTGCTGGTAAATTAGACGGCATGTCGGTACGTGTACCAACAATCAACGTATCTTTAGTTGATTTTACGTTTATTACTAAGCGCGATACGACTGCAGAAGAAATCAATGCAATCATGAAAGAAGCGTCAACGGGTTCAATGAGAGATATTTTACAATATAATGAGCTTCCGCTTGTTTCTATCGACTTTAACCATAACCCAGCGTCATCTATCTTTGATGCAACGCAAACTAAAGCCGATGGCAATCTAGTTAAAGTAATGGCTTGGTACGACAACGAATGGGGTTTCTCAAACCGCATGTTAGACCAAGTTAAAGCATTAGGTGCGTTTTTATAATACAGCCCTAATGATGTAAAGTTTTAGCTTTATCCAACCAAGCCACGCATTGCGTGGCTTTTTTGCGTTTGGTTTATCTGTATATTTGCAACTCAGACTATGGAGGGAACTATTTGTATTTTTTATACCCTAAATTTTGTTAATATGTGGGTGTGTAAATCAATGGAATTTCGTTGTATTTAATCAACTCAACGAAGCAAGGAATAATAAAAATGATCAGAGCTTTATCACGAAAGGTATTTCGCACAAATCATCTTCAGATAGGTGAGGGCAACATAAGTGGCTACATAGCCTGCTTTTTAGCAATACTGAGTTGCTTAGGCGTATTAGCGTTTCACTTTCCTGAATACTTAACCACACCAGAACTGAGAAAAAGCTACAGTGTCGACTTTTTACGTCAGCTTATGTTTGCATCATTATTGGTCTCGGGCAGTTTAGGGCTACTTAACTTTGTACGTAATACCAATAAACGCTTAGGAGCTACAGCGTGGTTTTTTATTATTCTGGCAATTATGTTTGGCGGACCAAACGTTGAGGTAAACGAGTTTGCCACCGACACACCTTACATAGGGCTCGATTGGTTTATTTTAGATTTACTCGGCTCAACACTCATATTTATTGTTATTGAAAAGCTGCTACCCCATCGAAAAGAGCAAAAAATATTACGTAGCGAATGGCGAGGCGATTTAAACCACTTTTTCTTAAACCATTTAATTATTGGTTTTGTGTTACTCGTTACTAACCACTTTGTGCATTATGGCTTTGGCTGGGCTGTATCATCTACAGTACAAGGTTATATAGAGCAAACACCATTTGTAGTGCAGTTGTTTTTAATAATACTCGTGGCTGATTTAATGCAGTATTGGGTGCATCGTGCTTATCACGAAGTCCCTTTATTATGGCGCTTTCATGGCGTACATCACAGTGCTAAAGAAATGGACTGGTTAGCGGGCTCTCGCCAACATATTCTTGAAATACTCGTAACGCGCAGCTTAGTGCTCACACCCATATTTGTACTTGGATTTTCACAGCAAATAATTAGTTTGTACGTAATTATTGTGGGTTTACAGGCTGTGTTTAACCATGCAAATGTACGTGTGAAATTTGGTTGGCTAAAATATTTTATGGTTACACCGCAGTTTCACCATTGGCATCATGCGTCAGATAAAGCCGCGATTGACCGCAATTACGCTGCGCATTTTTCGTTTTTAGACTACGTGTTTGGTACTGCTGTTAAAGGCCAAAAAGAGTGGCCAGAAGCATATGGCGTAGTCGGGGATTACATGCCGGTAGGTATGCTTAAACAACAGGTTTACCCGTTTAAGCGCACTAAATGAGCTCGATTAATTCAATAAACATAAACTAAAAAAAGAGCAACGTGTTAAACGTTGCTCTTTTTTTATGACTCTACTCAATTATATGTTCAGCTCTTCTAATAACTCAGTAAATGTAGGTCTTTGATTTAATGAAGGTTGCATAGCACACTTTGCCATATCGGACATTTCACCAAATAGCTCACTTTGCCTATCATCGCCGGTTACCGTGCCTAATAAGTCTTCAATTAAACAGCCCAAAGCTCTTACTTCTATCCACTCTAGTTGCTTTTGTTGATACTCACTTAGCATCGTTAAATTAGTTGCAGCACCAAAATCACCAAATAAAACATCAGCACCTTTGTTTATCATGGTGTTATGCGCATAAATGTCGCCATGACTTACTTTACGAACATGTAAGTGATGCAGTGTACTTACCATTTGCTGTGCAATTTTTAAAATAGCTTGAGTTGAGTAATGGCAATCATTGTTAAAGGTATCACGCGTACAGGTTTCAAGGCTTGGAGGCAGGCCTAAATTAGCGAAGCTTTTATCTATTAGCTCCATCACTAAACCTAACTGATCACTTTGTTCAATGTAGGCAAGTACTTTAATTAAATTAGCGTGATCGCCTGCTTGTAAGCAGCAATTTACTTCATCAAGCGGGTAGCCGTCGCTGGTAATTGCACCTTTAAATAATTTAATCGCTACAGCGCTATTAGCAGCTTGCGCTAAATGAATAACGCCCGATGCACCTTGG
The DNA here is from genome assembly GCF_040309225.1 of Pseudoalteromonas sp. GW168-MNA-CIBAN-0100. Classification (NCBI taxonomy): domain Bacteria; kingdom Pseudomonadati; phylum Pseudomonadota; class Gammaproteobacteria; order Alteromonadales; family Pseudoalteromonadaceae; genus Pseudoalteromonas; species Pseudoalteromonas sp. GW168-MNA-CIBAN-0100. The sequence goes on from NZ_JBEOOL010000029.1 coordinate 43,296, forward strand.
CCAATAACATGACTAAGCGTGTAATCGTCAAGAGGCTTATTTTCTAAGCTGCACTTTGTAAGGCACTGGGCTTTATTAAAATCGTTACCGGCAAACGCAAGCCAAGCAAGTTTAGGCAGTTCAAACAGCCAGTCGTCTACGTGTGTTAAGTTATTAGCAGAGAGCCTAACAAGCTCGAGGTTTTTACACTGCGCCATGCTACTTGGCAGTTGCTTAAGTTGATTGCCCGCAAGCGCGAGCTTTTTAAGTTGGGTGTAATTACCAAAGTCTTCAGGCAATTCGCTTAACGTATTATCGGTGAGTATGAGCCACTCAATATTTTTTGGCAGGCTGTTTAAAGCAAATTCAGAAATTTGGTTACCCTTCAACGCGACCATAATTAAAGCAGGGCATTTAGCCAGCACAGCAGGAATATGCTTAAACTGATTAAACGATAAAAATACACGCTTAAGGTGTGTTAAACAGGCAAATTCATCAGGTAGTGTTGATAAGTTATTATTTGATAAATCGAGAACTTCAAGCGTGTCAGCTAAGCTAAAAATCTCTTCCGGGAATATTGTTAGCTCTTCTACTAATTGCAGGCGAGTAGCACCAGCAAGTTTGCCACTTTTAAGCTCTTTAAGGGAGTTCATATTAATACCATGTTCTAAAAATGAAAAAGCCAACATAGCTGTTGGCTTAAAGTCGTTCTAACTTACTAAATCGCTCTTTAGAATTGCGCGTTATGGTAAACGTTTTGTACGTCATCGCAATCTTCTAGCATGGCTAAAAAGCGTTCCATAACTTCAACGTCTTCGCCTTCAATCGGCGTTTCAATTTGTGGCACAAAGCTAATTAGGTCTTCGTCAAATTCAGTCACGCCCATTTCTTCAAGCGCTGTACGTGTGTTGTTGTATTCTGTGTGAGGAGCAAAAACAGTGACTTTACCGTCATCTACTTCTACGTCAGTTACATCAACATCAGCCATCATAAGAGCTTCAAGTACTGCTTCGTCGTCATCACCGTCAAATACAAAAATAGCAAGGTGATCAAATAAATGTGAAACAGAGTTTTGAGCGCCAATTTTAGCATTTGCTTTGGTAAAACAAACACGTACATCAGCAAAGGTACGCTTGTTATTGTCTGTTAAACAATCAACAATAATCATACAGTTACCTGGGCCGTAACCTTCGTAACGTGTTGCTGAGTAGTCTTCGCCGCCGCCACCTTTTGCTTTGTCTATTGCGCGGTCAATAACGTGTGCTGGTACTTGGTCTTTTTTAGCGCGTTCAATTAAACGACGTAATGATAAGTTACCATCTGGATCTACACCGCCGTTTTTAGCACAAATATAAATTTCTTTGCCGTACTTAGAATAAACTTTAGTTTTAGCACCCGCAGTTTTAGCCATTGAATCTTTTTTGTTTTGGTAAGCTCTTCCCATCTGCGTTTCGCCTTAATATATGTAAATAATAGAATAAAATTATAATGCGTATTCTAAAGGTAAATGCATTCAAGGGCTAGTAAGTATTAAACTGTAGCGTTTAAAAACCATTTAAAGTGCATTTTATTGAGGAGATTATCGAGGGATTTAGACGTTGGAATTATATCTATTATTGTAAATTTAACTCAATAAAAAAGGCAACCTGTATAACAGGTTGCCTTACTAAGTAATAAAAAGTAAGTATTACTTACCAAATACGTACACGTTCATCTTCAGGAAGGTATAACTCATCGCCTGGTTTTACATCAAACGCTTTGTACCATGCATCGTGGTTGCGTGGCGCTTGTGCTCTAAAGCGACCTGGGGCATGTGTGCCACCACGAAGTTGGTTAAGCATGCTTTGCTCAGTACGTTTTTCTTTCCATACTTGTGCCCACGCAAGGAAGAAACGTTGATCGCCAGTAACACCGTCAATAACAGGCGCTTCTTTACCATTTAAACTTAGCTTATAAGCGTGATAAGCCATTGATAGCCCACCTACATCACCAATGTTTTCGCCAAGGCTATTTCGACCATTAACAAAGTTACCTTCGATTGGCTCGTATTTACTGTACTGCGCAGCCAGTTGATCGGCTTTTTTGTCAAATGCAGCGCGGTCAGCATCAGTCCACCAGTTACGTTGCACACCGTTTTCGTCTGATTTTGAACCTTGATCGTCAAATCCATGACCCATTTCGTGACCAATTACAGCGCCAATACCGCCATAGTTTACAGCCGGATCGGCATTTGGATCGAAAAACGGCGGTTGTAATATCGCAGCCGGAAATACAATTTCATTAAACGAGCTATTGTAGTAAGCGTTTACGCGTTGTGGCGTCATGCCCCAGCGGTTACGGTCTGTTTTTTGTAGCTCTTTTTCAACACTTTCTGCGTGGAAAAACTCACGCATGTTTTTCACATTACCAATCAAATCATTTTTAGTAATGCTTAAACCATCATAAGACTGCCATACATCGGGGTAACCAATTTTTGGTACAAATGCAGCCAGTTTAGCGCGCGCATTTACTTTAGTTGCATCGCCCATCCATTCTAGATTATCAATACGTTCGCCAAGGGCTGTACGAAGGTTTTCAACCAGCTCTGACATTTGTTGTTTTGATGACTCAGGGAAGTAACGTGCTACGTATATTTTACCAATAGCAAAACCAAGCGAACTTGTGCCTGACATTTCACTTATTGCACGTTTCCAACGAGGGCGAGGCTCTTGCTGTCCGTTTAGTTCTTTACCAAAAAAAGCAAAGTTAGCATTAAATACGTCCTCTGATAGTAAACCTGCGTTACCGCTAATAGCGTGATACGTTAGGTAGTCTTTCCATACTGCAATATCTTCTTGATTGATTAACTCAATCATCGCTTTTATTGGCTCAGGCTGAGACACATTTAACTGAGGTACTTTATAACCTGTTTGCGCAAAGTATAAATCCCAGTTAAAGCCAGGATAAGCAGTGCTTAAATCAGCACGTTCAACTTGGTTTAAGGTTAAATCGCGATTACGACGCTTTTCACGTGGCCAGTGACCTTGTGCAATTTTGGTTTCAAGATCAACAATTGCTTGAGCGCGCTCAGCGGTATTTTCGACTCCTGTAAACTCAAGCATGTCAGCAATGTGAGCAACATAAGCTGCACGCGTTTTAACAAAGCGCTCAGCGTCTTCAAGGTAGTAAGAGCGATCTGGTAAGCCTAAACCACCAGCACCTAGTGACATTTCATATTTGTTAGGGTCTAGGCGATTAAACCACATACCGCCGCCAAAAGGGGCTTTATTACCGGTTAACCAAGACTTACCAAACATTTCAGCTAAATCGTCAGTCGACGATATATCACTAATTTCACTTAACAATGGCTTGATAGGCGCTACACCTAGTTTATTAAGTGTTTCGGTATCCATATACGCATTGTAAAAATCAGCGACGAGTTTTTCTTCTGCGTTTAAATCTTTACGTGCGGCTATTTCTTCAATAATAGCTTTAACATCGTCTTCACTGCGCTCAGCTAATCCTGAAAATGCACCGTAGCGGGTTTTATCTGCAGGCATTACGTAGTTGTCATACCACGTGCCACTGGCATACATAAAAAAATCATCGCCTGGTTTAACGGCTTCGTTGCGGGCTGTTAAATCAACACCAAAACTACCTAACTCTGCTTTTTCTGTTACTGCTGCAGTGGCTACTTTAGGTTGTTGCTCGTCTGTTTTTGTTGTTTGCGGCTCTGAACAACCGGTAATAAATGTGGCAGCTAATGCTGCGGCAATTAAACTCTTTTTCATTACTTACTCCTGAGTATCACTGATTGAATTAAAGCAGCAGTGAATCATTTTTATTGTTACGAATATTTAACTTATCGATTGTTATTGATATTAATCAGACAAACAAACCTTTTGAGGTGAATCACCACAGTGCTCGATAAAACTAATATAGAGGAAAAGAGAAAGGCTAATAGGTTCTATAAACGCTTTATTTAGCTCTAGTACCGGCAAGCATAAGAGCTAAAAGGTGTTACACATTATTTATTTTTTATGCTGTAGCTCCCACATACGGGCATATTCTCCGGCGAGAGTAAGTAACTCATCGTGCCTACCTTGCTCAATAATCTCACCAGCTTTGAGTACAATAATAGTGTCTGCGTCGGTAATAGTAGAAAGGCGATGAGCAATAACAATACTCGTATGGTTACTGGCAACTTCACGCATTGCTGCGAGTATTGCTTGCTCAGAATGAGAATCGAGTGCAGATGTTGCTTCATCAAAAATTAAAATAGGGGACTTTTTCAAAATGGCGCGCGCAATAGCAATACGCTGTTTTTCACCGCCAGATACTTTTAAACCACGTTCACCAACCAGCGTTTTATCGCCTTTATCGAGTGTTGCTATAAAGTCTTTTAAATGCGCCATAGCAATGGCTTCGTCAATTTCAGCATCGCTTGCTGATGGTCTACCGTAAGCGATATTTTCACGAATTGTGGTGTTAAACAGCACAGTATCTTGCGGGACTATTGCAATGGCTTTTCGTAAACTATTAAGTGTTACTGAGTTTATAGCTTGATTATCAATACTAATTTCACCAGCGCTTACATCATAAAAACGATAAAGCAGTCGCGCTAATGAACTTTTACCAGCACCACTGGCACCAACAATAGCTACCTTACTGCCAGCTTTAACGCTAAAGCTAAGGTTATTAAGAATAGGGCGATGCGCATCGTAACTAAAACTTACATTGTTAAATGTTATTTCACCTTGGCTAATATTGAGCTCTTTAGCATTAAGTGCATCGGTTATTTGTGGCTTTTTGTTAAGTAGCCCAAGCATGTTTTCAAGATCGGTTAGGGCGCGTCTTATTTCGCGGTACACAAAACCTAAAAAATTGAGCGGTAAAAATAGCTGAATCATATAAGCATTAATCATCACAAGTTCACCAATAGAAAGCGTACCTGCAACTACCTCGGTTGAGCCCAACCACATTAACGCGGTAATAGCACAAGCAATAATAAGTGCTTGGCCTGAATTAAGGGCGAGCAGCGACATTCTATTTTTTAAACGGGCTTTTTCCCAGCTTGCTAAAAAGGTGTCGTACGTTTTTGCTTCAAACTGTTCGTTATTAAAATACTTTACAGTTTCATAATTAAGCAAGCTGTCTATTGCGCGGGTATTACTTTGATTGTCGGCAGCATTTGCTTCTCTAATAAAGCGGTTTCTCCACTGGGTAACCACCACAGTAAAGGTAATATAAATAGCGACTGCCAGTAATGTAATAAGCGCAAACCAAACAGAAAACAACGTGCCAAAAATAATCGCAACGGTCAGTATTTCAAACAAAGTAGGCACAATATTAAACATTAAAAAGCGCATTAAAAAGCTTAACCCGCTCGTACCGCGTTCTATATCGCGGCTAATGCCACCGGTTTGCCTGTCTAAATGAAAAGCCAGCTCAAGTGAGTGCAAATGCTTAAATACTTTTAAACCAATATCACGCATAGCGTGCTCGGTTACACGAGAAAATACAGCATCTCTTATTTCACCTAAAAATACGCTAGCAAAACGCAGTCCACCGTACATCAATAACAATAAAGCAGGAATAACTAACAGTGGGTTAATGGACTTATCTACAGAGTCTATTATTTCTTTAAGCGCCCAAGGCATTAAAAGCGTGGCACCTTTTGCGCCTATAAGCGCCATAAGTGCAATAAAAACACGGCCTTTAAATTTTGTAAGGTAGGGCCACAGTGTTTTTACACTTTGGCGTAAATTCATGGCGTCTGGTCGTTTTTCACTGCTTTGTCTGGGGCGCATTAAAAGTCTCAGTAAAATTAAATTAGATAGTAAATAGCTAAGGGCTATTGTATTTCAAATACTAGCCCTTATATACTACGCATCCCTTATTTTAGTTTTAAAACGTGAATGTTTAAATTTAGAGTGTTTTTAACTGCCTTTTTGCTACTTGCTGCACTTTTTAGTGTGCAGAGCAATGCTATGGGCGCCTCACAAAATTTAAATATCAATGTTAGTACGCAGGTTTCGCTTACTGATATTGCCGATTTAACTAAAATACAGCCTATTAGTAAGTCTGTAGATATTTCGCAGCATAAAAAAACGCATCAAACCGATTTTGACGCGCACCAACCAAGGTTAACTGCCAATAATTCATCATTGTTTTTGCACACTGTTCAAAGTGAGCCAGAATACGATGTGGTTTTTGAATTTTTTGCTCAAAATCTTGTTAGGCATATATTCTTACGACCAAGAGCGATTAATCCTATACAGCCTTGGTATACGCTTGTAACTAATAGTAAAAAGTCGCGCTTGAGTGGCTGGAAAGACGTAAACTTACTCTACAGAGCTGTAACTACCTACCACGCTTAATTTTCCTTATTTAATTTTATTAGGTTTTAACTTTTAAAGTTTTAGCCTGCAGATTAATTGTGCTTTTAAAAAGTACGTTGCTAGCATTTCTGGCAATAAGGATTAAACATGTTAAGTTTTAAAAAAGATAAAAAGCCGTCTACGGCTAAGTTCAAATTAAGCTATATAGCCATGCTAATAGTATTGGTTTTATTAGCTATCAGCGCATTACCAAATTTATACCCAAATAAATCGTGGTTGCACATCAGTGCTGCTCCCCACAGCGAAACGCAATCTTTACCGAGCACTAAAACGCTAGTTACTTTTTTGAATAAACAAGGGCTAGAGGTTGAGCAGGGTTTAGATAAGCAATCCACTATTAATATACTTTTAAACGAGCCAACTAAAAGCGCTCAGGCGCAAGCGGCTATAAAAGCGCAATATCCAAACACGCAAGTTAAAATTGTTGAGCATGCAACCAGCCCAACATGGTTACAAGATTTTGGTTTATCACCAATAAAGCTGGGCCTTGATTTAAATGGCGGTGTGCTATTTGTATTAGACGTAGATTTAGATAAAGCCGTTGATGAGCAATTAGTCAGTGCGTATCAACAAGCTAAATCAATCATCATTAAGCAAAAAGCACATGGCGTAAAAGCGCAGCAAACTCAGCAGGGGTTTGAAATAAACGCATTGCCTAATGCAACCGACAAGTTAACCCCCGTTATTGAAGAGCTACAAAGCCGATTTGCTAATTTAGCCGTTGTAACAAGCAATAACGGCAGCGTTAAAACTGCCAAATTTAGTTATTCGGAGCAAGGCCGCAGCAGCTTTGATAAAGAAGTAATGGGGCAAACACTCACAACCCTTCGTTCACGTATTGAAGAGTTAGGCATTACCGAAGCGGTAACACAGCGCCAAGGAAAGCACCGCATTCGTATAGAGCTACCAGGCGTGCAAGATCCAACCGAAGCAAAACGTATTATTGGTGCAACAGCATCGCTTGGTTTTTATCAATTAAAAGAAATTGGCGGGCAAACATTTAATATGCAATCGGGCGGAACCATAAAGCTCGATCCTGTGCCAATTTTTACAGGCGATCATATTAATAATGCAAACATAGGCCGCGACGATTGGGGTAAACCACTTGTACAACTAAGCCTAGACGGCCAAGGCGGGGATGCAATGTCGGCGTTTTCAAAAGCCAATATTGGTAAGCCAATGGCGACGGTTTACTCTGAGTACTCTCAAAATGCTAAAGGCGAAGTAGTTAAAAAAAGCGAAGTTATTAACGTTGCCAATATTGCTCAGCATTTAAGTTCGCGTTTTAGTATTACCAATATGAAAAGCCAACAAGCGGCAGCCGATCTGGCATTATTACTACGTGCAGGCTCGCTTACAGCACCCGTTACAATTGTGCACGAACAAACAATAGGGCCAAGCCTCGGCAGCGAAAATATTAGTAATGGCTTAGCCGCGCTTATGTTAGGCATGGGTATTACGCTTGCATTTATGGCGCTTTGGTATCGCCGTTTAGGCCTTATTGCAAACGTGGCACTTATATTAAATTTAACGTCGCTTGTGGGCTTAATGTCATTATTACCAGGGGTTGTGTTAACGCTTCCGGGTATTGCAGGTCTGGTGCTAACCATAGGTATGGCGGTAGACACTAACGTAATAATATTTGAACGCATTAAAGAAGAACGTCGCCAAGGCCGTGCACCATATCAAGCTATTCAAGAGGGTTATAAACAAGCCGCAAATACAATATTTGATGCCAATATAACCACCATGATCACCGCACTTATCTTATACGGCATAGGCTATGGGCCCGTTAAAGGTTTTGCCATTACACTCGCATTGGGGCTTTTAACGTCTGTATTTACAGGTGTGTACGTATCAAAAATATTAAGCCAAACGTTGTATTTAAAAATGGGTAAAAAAGTAGGAGAAAAAGCACATGCTTAACACTTTTTTGAAAGGTGAAAAGGGCACACGTTTACGCTTTATGGGTATGCTTTTAAGTGCCATTTTAGTGCTACTATCCGTATTTACGCTTACGCAAAAAGGTCTAAATTTTGGCCTAGATTTTACCGGCGGTTATTTAACTGAGTTTACAACCAGCCAAAGTGTTGAACTAAAAGAGCTTCAATCGTTTATTGCTAAAAATCACAACGGTGAGTTTGAGCTAACCGCGCAAGGTAATAGTCATTTTCAATTAAGAGAAGCGCCAAGTGCATCAACTACATCAACAACAGCTAATAGCCCTGATTGGCAAAGCGCCGTTACACAAAACGATGATATAAACGCACAGGTATTATCGTCAGCTTATATTGGCTCACAAGTGGGCGATGAGTTATTTGATCAAGGTTGTTTAGCAATGTTTGCTGCAATGATTGCGGTAATGATTTACCTTGCAGTGCGTTTTGAATGGCGCTTAGCACTCGGCTCTGTGGTAGCGCTAGTGCACGATTTAATACTCGTACTTGGGTTATTTTCACTATTACAAATTGAGTTTAACCTAACCGTACTAGCAAGTTTACTGGCTATTATTGGTTACTCACTTAACGACTCAATAATAGTAGGGGATAGAGTACGTGAGCTTTTACGTGTTCAATCAAACAATGTACTTAGCCCAGCGACTATTATTAATAATGCGATTAAGAGTACGCTAACACGTACCTTAATAACTTCGGGTACCACACTTGCAACGGTCGCGAGCGTTTGGTTACTTGCAGGCGCACCACTGCAAGGCTTTGCTATTGCATTATTTACCGGCATTGTAGTGGGTACGTTCTCGTCTATTTGTATAGCGGCAACCTTGCCAGAACTATTGGGCTTAAGCGCTAAAAACTACGAAGTTAAAGTAGATGCCCACACGCAAACATTATTAGATATGCCATAAGGTTTTTAATAAAGCATAAGCAAAGAGCTGCACCAACCAATCAGCGGCTCTTTGTTAGTTTAATGCTTATTTATACCCCGCTAGTATTCCCACCAAACTTGCGGGGTTTAAAACAATGGTTTTAAGCCTAGCAAAAATGTTAAACTAGCTGCCTTATTTTTACAGCCTGTATTGTACTAATCCCCATGAATAAAACCCACGTTATCGAACATCTTCGCTTTGCGCTAGAAGCGCAGCTTACAACAGCAAAAGTAGCGGCAAAAACTGCGCACGACACCGCCACACATGAAGAAAACATAGCCGAAAATAAATACGATACCCTAGGGCTCGAAGCCGCTTATTTAGCACAAGGCCAAGCCCAGCGCGTAAACGATTGCTATAAAAGCATAGAATTGTTCGAACCTGCCTTTAACGAAAAACCAACCGACAAAATAGCTATCGGTTCGCTGGTATGTTTAGAAGATGATAACGCAGCCCAAAAATGGTTTTATTTAGGCCCCGCAGCTGGTGGGTTAACAGTAAACGTTAAACAGCACGCAATTGCTGTAGTAACACTCGGCGCACCAATGGGTAAGCAGTTATTAAATAAACAGATTGATGATGAAATTACGTTAACAATTGCAGGTAAAGCCCACGAATACGTGGTGGTAGAGATCTTATAAAGCTTTGGTTTTTAAGAGAACACCATCTGACAAAGCTATGCCAACGTAATAATCGCTTATTTATATTCATAAATTAATTGTCGGATGGCATGGCTCCGCCATTTATCCAACCTACAGCTATGTTTTTATAGCGTAACGTGGTGTGTATTTCAATTTGTGCAAAGGCATATAATGAGAAGTACCTAATAGTTTAAAAATGAGCAGGGTTGACGTTAGGTGCTCCCTTTTTAATTGATTTTAGTGGTTATACAGCCTCGTTAGTTGTATTTCCCAAGTTGGCTACTCGGTGCTACTATAGTGATACATTTGTTTGGGGATTATTATGAGAGTAGAACTAGTAACAACATTGAAGCGTCAAGCAACGAAGATATTATCTGAACTTCATTCCTCTAAAGAACCTGTGTTGATAACTGAACATGGACAACCATCTGCATACTTAGTAGATGTTGATGATTATGAATTTATGCAAAAGCGTATGCAAATTCTTGAGTCTCTTGCAAAAGGAGAGCAGGCAATAAGTCGTGGTGAAACCATGTCGAATGTTGAAGCTAAAGATAAAATGAATAAATGGCTGAAATAATTTGGACTAATCCAGCTTTGGATGATCTTAACGATATCGCTGAATATATCGCATTAAGCAATTTGCAGTCAGCGAAAAAATTGGTTTCCAAAATATTTGAAAAAGTTGAGCGTCTCGAACTCTTTCCTGAATCAGGTAAAAAACCAATTGAGTTAGCTAACCTAAATTATCTTGAACTGGTCGTGAATCCTTGTCGTATATTTTACAAAAAAGATAACGATAAAGTATATATTTTGCACGTAATGAGACAAGAACGAGACTTACGAAAATTTTTGTTGCTAACGCAATATACAGCTAACAAGTAGGTAATCCCTGAGTGAAATTAGTATGACCCCCATACTAATTATTATAAAAAGCAATTATTAAAAAGCCATCCAAACATCTATCAAAATTCCAACTTAACCAATATAAGAACTAAATTATAGTTTGTTTATTAAAAAAATTGCTACACACGTTCCTTAAGTGTTTAATATACCGTACATAAATAATATGGAGGTTGAAATATGAGACATAACAATTGGTCTTGCTCTAAGTGTAATAATAACGAATTTGATACCGGTGAAATAAGAGTTTCGGGTGGCTTTTGGTCAAGAATTTTTGATGTTCAAAATAAAAAGTACACCGCTGTGACATGCAGTCGATGTAGTTTTACTGAATTTTATAAAGGTTCATCATCAACACTTGGTAACGTATTTGATTTCTTTACTGGGTAATCAAAGCTTAAAAAGCACTTTAACTGAAATGTAAACAGATCAGTTCAAGAGATACCTCCTCATTAAGGTGAGGAGGTTAAATGCTTAAATATACCTAAGCGATAATTCGCCCTATTAAATGTAGGTGGACCTTTAGATATACACAACTAATAGCAGTTAAACAAAATCTATTACACGCACTAATAATAGGCTTCAATAACAGACCATAAGGCTTGGATGAATTTATTTTTATGATTTTTCATCTAACATCCTATATTTTAAATATCCAATTTTAGGTAGCTTTTTTCACAAATTTCGCTGTTACCATCATTTCGCCAATGCCATCTACTTTACAATCAAGTTCGTGATCTTTTTTATCAAGCACTCTTCTAACTACCGCTTTGGTGCCAATTTTAATTACTTGCGAGCTGCCTTTAATTTTTAAATCTTTGGCTACTGTCACTTTGTCACCATCATTTAGCAAAGTGCCATTGGCATCTTTAACTAAAATTGCGTGTTCATCGCTTGTATTATTAGGGTTCCACTCATGGGCGCACTCGGGGCAAACAAGCAGTTGTTGGTCCTCGTAAACATATTCACATTGGCATTTTGGGCAAGCAGGCAGCGACATTTTTAACTCTCATAAGGTATTGTTTTGCGTATTTTAATCTGCGTTATTAGTTAATCAATATTTTTTATCTTCACGCTAAAAATATCTCGTTTGTGCGTTTTTAAAAAAGGGCATATAAAGCACATGTCGCTTAAGCAATTTAAGCGCTAACTCGTACAGTAGGTACCTGTTAAAGCACCCATCATATTAAGTGATTCGCGCAATGCCCACTTAGTACGATGGGTGTTTCTATTTATAATGCTTAGTATTTTACTAAGCATGCTTTTTATATTTTGACTTAACTAGGAAAAGTCGTGTTTAAAACCTTAATTGTGGTTGATAACAACGAGCAAACGCTTGCTCAATCGTTCGAAAATGTAATTACGTTTAATACCTACTTACGTGATTACCCAAAACATAACGAACCAAAAACACGCATTATTAATCTGTGCGACTCAAGCCAATACTTGAGCAAAGGTTACTATTGCTCGTTACTTGCAGAGGCGCGCAAGCACCAAGTTTTACCCAGTGTAAAAACCATTAATGCTCTTCGTAGTGGCCAAGCACCTATGTTAAATGTGGGCCAAATAGACGGCACTCTTTACTTTGGCAATGCCCAAAATGATTTACAATCAAAAGCAGCAAAGTCGGTATTTAAACAATACCCAGCGCCTATTTTATTTGTTGATGAGCAAGGCTTATTACAACAAGGCTCGATGTCGTCTTTAAGCGAGCAACAGTACAGCGAATTTGTAGCCAAGCTAGATAACTTTACTAAAACGCAGTGGCGTATTAGTTCGGTACAACGTCGTTTTAGATGGGACATGGCAATACTTGTTGATCATAACGAAAAAGTACCACCGAGTGATAAAGACGCCATTGCACGTTTTATTAAAGCAGCGGCTAAACACGGTATTAATGCACAAGCATTAAGCTTTGACGAAATTGATAACATTGCCCAGTTTGATGCGTTATTTATTCGCCAAACTACAGCGATTGACCATCCAACGTATCGCCTTGCAAGCAAAGCGCAAAGCCTGGGTTTAGTGGTTATTGACGACGCTGAGTCTATTTTACGTTGTTGTAATAAAGTGTATTTACACGATGCGTTTAATTACCAAAAAGTGCCAAGTTTAAAAACGGTTGTAGTGGCTGATCAAGCAAATGAAACGCTTGAGCAATTAGAAGAAGCGTTTACGTATCCGCTTGTTTTAAAAATGCCTGAAGGGTCGTTCTCAAAAGGTGTGTTTAAAGTTTCAAACCGTGATGAGCTTGCCGCTAAGCTTACAGAGCTGTTTGAGTTTAGCGCATTAGTGCTTGCACAAGAGTACATGTATACCGAATACGATTGGCGAGTGGGTGTGTTAAATGGCCGTGCAATTTATGCATGCCGCTATTTAATGGCGCGTAACCATTGGCAAATTTATAACCACGACGCTAAACGGTTTTTCTCTGGTGGCTTTGAAACCTTGCCAACCTTTGAGTTACCAAAAGCGGTATTAGATGCAGCATTAAAAGCATGTAAAACAGTGGGTAGGGGTTTATATGGCGTAGATGTTAAAGAGCATCAAGGCAAAGCATACGTGCTTGAAGTAAACGATAACCCAAGTATTGATCACAAAGTAGAAGACGGCTATTTAGGCGATGAGCTATACATGATCATTATGGATGAGTTTAAACAACGCTTAGAAGCACGAGGCCGTGGGTAATAACATGAGCAACCTTGTTATTCGAAAGGCGCTTAGCAGTGATTTAAACGCACTGATTGACGTTGAAAACGCCTGCTTTAATAACGATAAATTGAGCCCGCGCAGTCTAAAACGCTGGCTTAGTGCAAAACACGGTATTTTACTCGTTGCAGAAAGTGGCGAGCAAATATGCGGCTATGGGCTAGTATGGTGCCATAAAGGGACTCGCTTAGCGCGTTTATATTCGCTTGCTGTTTTACCAACTATGCAAGGTAAAGGCATTGCAAAAGCACTGCTTACTAGTCTAGAAAAAGAAACGTGTGAGCGGGCTCGTATTTACCTTCGTTTAGAAGTGGCTGTAAATAACGAAAGTGCGATTGGGCTTTATAAAAGTTTAGGTTACAGGGTATTTGGTCAATACAGCGATTATTACGATGACCACAGTGACGCATTACGAATGCAAAAAAACATTCGACAAAAAAGTGAGTTAAAAGTGGCGCGTTTAACACCGTGGTATCAGCAAACAACTGAGTTTACGTGCGGACCTGCTGCATTATTAATGGCAATGGGCGCACTTGAGCCTACTACTGAGCTTACTCAATCACATGAGTTAGCACTTTGGCGTGAAGGTACCACTATTTTTATGACATCGGGTCATGGTGGTTGCCATCCGTTTGGTTTGGCACTTGCGGCTAATAAGCGTGGTTTTAAAAGCGAGGTAATGGTTAATACCACCGAGCCTTTATTTTTAGATGGCGTACGCAACGAAAACAAAAAAGTGGTACTTGCCACCGTGCATCAACAATTTGTAGATGGTATTGCACAAGCAAATATACCGCTTACGCATAAAGATGTAGAGCTTGAGCATATTGAGCAGTGGTTAAGTAAAGGCTTTAGTGTGCTGTTATTAATTAGTACATACAGTTTTGATGGTAAAAAATCACCACATTGGGTGTGTGTAACGCACCTTGATGAGCACTGCGTGTATGTTCACGACCCGTTTTGTGAGCCCGGTAACGATAAACAGCTCGCAATAGATTGCCAATATGTACCTATTGCACGAAGTGATTTTAGTAAAATGTCAGCGTTTGGTAGCCAACGTTTAAGAACGGCGGTGGCTATAGCTAATAAAATATAAGGTTAACAGTGACTTTTTTAGATTTAATTGATGTAGCCCCGTATTCGTGGGCAGCTATTGGTACAGCGGCTTTTTGCGGTGCCATCATTGGAATAGAGCGCCAGTTGCGCGGCAAACCTGTCGGTATTCGTACATCAGCCCTAATAACCTTGGGTACGTATTTGTTTTTATCCACTGCGTTTAATTTACAAGGGGATGTAATAGATCATTCTCGTGTAGTGGGGCAAATAATTACAGGTATTGGCTTTTTAGGGGCAGGCGTTATGCTTGCTAAAGATGGTGCGGTAGTTGGCGTTACATCGGCTGCAACCATCTGGGTGCTTGCATCAATAGGCGTTATGATAGCGACCGAAAACCTTGGCGCTGCAATAAAACTTTCGGTGCTGGTGGTCGGTATTTTATACGGTGTAGACGTACTCGAGGCTAAATTTAAAAGCTTAAGCAAAGGCGTACACACTAAAGTAAAAAACTATCAAAAACGCTATTATCGAAAAGAATTTAACGACACAGAACGCCACTAAAAGTGGCGTTTTTTTAGTGTTATTGAAACAAGTACTAGTACTATTAAATATCGACTATCCAAATAACTTGCGTCTAACTACTTTTCTGTAACCACTGGGTGTTTGGCTTAATACTTTTTTAAACACGCGTGTTAAATGCCCTTGGTCGTTATATCCCACTTCTAAAGCCACTTCTTGAATTGATAAATTTGATGATGCTAATAACTCTTTCGCACCTTCTACGCGTAATTGTTGCCAATACTCAATAGGGCTTTGATTAGTTGCGGCTCTAAAACGGCGGGTAAAAGTACGGTAGCTCAAGCTAAATTGGGCAGCGACTTCTTGCAGGTTTAACTCGGTGGCTAAATTTGTTTTTAGCCAAAACTGAATTTGCGCAATTAGCTCGTCGGGATGACGGTCAACTGCACCTTCTAAGTAGCGTTGATCTTCGTAGGGTTTACGTATTTCGTGCGAAAAGTTTCGCTCTACATGTTGAGCGGCGGCTTTTCCATAGTACTGACTAATAATAATCGACTATCCAAATAACTTGCGTCTAACTACTTTTCTGTAACCACTGGGTGTTTGGCTTAATACTTTTTTAAACAC
>NZ_JBEOOL010000030.1:0-53364 GCF_040309225.1 Pseudoalteromonas sp. GW168-MNA-CIBAN-0100
AGTAGGACATTACCAGGCTTCAAATTGTAGAAAGCCCGAATCTAACGATTCGGGCTTTTTTACGTCTGCAGAAAAGTAAATGCGCGCAATTAATACACACTCACATTAACACCTATCACGTAGGGCGGGCGAGCGCAGCGATTCCTGACGCTAAAATCACTGTAAGTACCCCCTTATAACGCTTAAACTTCAATTCTAACCTTACGATATAGCTTAATATTTTCACTAAATTCTCAATAAATCAGACCCTGATTACAGAGTCCCACGTTTCTTCTCATTTTGTTGCAATTTCATTCTTGGTTTAATAAGTGACCTGTGTAAAACTACCTGAGTTAATTTAGTAAATCAGGTGACATGAATGTCGAATATTAAAGCTTGGAAACTTATAAGCCTGTTTTGTTTGTTCGCAGTGCTTATGGGTTGTCAATCGAAAGAAGAGCAGCTGCAACAAACAATTCAAGAGTCTATTAAAAAGGTAGATACGGAGCTGTCTCAGCTTGGTACTGCACTCGATAATGGAAGTGTACGTAATGCTGTGTTACTTAAAGAATATGGCGAGCTTCTTAAAAAACAACAACCAGAGCTCACAAAAGTTGTTGATGTAATTACCCTTGATGCAACGCGCCAAGGCGCACTTTATAGTGGCTTAACACAGCGACTTAAAGATATTAAAGGAACTTACTTAATTCCTCCTTACGAAGATACGTTACATAGCATTGATTTGTTGCGTGATGCATCTAAACCTACGCTATTTTCTGATGCGTTAACCGATCCTATTAATATGCTAGCTGATATGTCCAAAGGCACTTTAGCGCGTGTAGGCGCAATTAGTAAGCAAGCTGAAGGTGAGGGTGTTGGTAACCAAATGGTAGGTAACCCTAACTATGGTAACTGGCAATCAAATAGTAACGGTATTAGCTTTTGGCAATGGTACGGAATGTACCGTATTTTAGGTGATGTATTTGATCGTGTTGAATATGGAAGCTGGAGTAAGCGCCGAAAGTATAGCTATTACAATGACTATGGCCGCTCGCGTTATTCAAGCCCTAAACAAATTAAAACCCAAAGCGCGCTAGAAACACGCACGCGCCAAACATACCAACGCCAAGGTAAGCAGTTTACAAGCCCTTATGCGAGTAAAAAAACAGGTGCATCAGGTTTAAGCCGTAGTAGTTATACGCCAGCAAAAAGCCGCAGTAGTTATTCTCGTTCGAGCAGTTATAGCAATAGCTCAGGATCGGTGCGTGATAGCGGTAGCAGAACCTCTCGTGGCGTGAGCCGTGGTAAGTAAAAGAATAAAGTTGGAGTTAGAATAATATGTATGAATTTAATGGAATAACTATGTGGTCACTGCAAGCGCTGGCGATTGATTTTGCAATTATTGTTTTATTATTTGTAAGCCTTAAATATATAAAAGGCTGGGTTTCAAACTTACATGCAAATGATGAAATAACAGAGCGTGATAACTTTGCTTTTGGTATTAGCTTTGCCGCTGGCTTAGTGGCACTGGCGATTGTATTAACGGGTGTAAGTAGCGGAGCTTTTGCTGCAACACTGCAACAAGAAGCACTACAAATGTTAGCTTATGGCGCATTAGCAATTGTACTGATTAAGTTGGGTCACTTTTTTCAAGATAAAGTAGCTCTTCGTAAAGTAAGCCTGCACGACGAAATCGTTAAAGGTAACGTTACAGCTTCAATAATTGATTTTGGCCATGTTGTCAGTGTTGCTATCGTTATTCGCTCAGCTCTTTTATGGGTGGCTACTGACGGCTGGCATGGTCTTCCAATTGTAATTGCCGCCTTTATTATAGGTAGTGTTGTATTACTACTTGTTAGCCAGTACCGAGTGCAGTTATTTAAACGTACAAATAAAAGTGGCGACTGCCTACAACAAGCAATTGTTGATGGTAACTTAGCTGTGGGTATTCGTTACGCTGGATTTTTAGTAGGTAGTGCATTAGCTATTACAGCAGCAACGGGTGTTGCACCTTACGCGGCTGATAATATTAATGCGAGTTTACTATACTGGGCTATTAGCGCAGTAGTGAGCCTTGTTGCATTTATTATTTTGCACTTAGTGACAATTAAAATAATTTTATCTGGTTGCGATATTTCCGATGAAGTTAATCGTCAAAAAAATGTAGGTGTAGCTACTATTTCTGCAGCAGTATCATTTGCTGTAGGTATCACTATGGCAACATTACTAGGCGCATAATCAGTGTCATCAACCAACACTCCCCCAAGTAAGTCTCGCTTACTTGGGCACGATATACTACTTATTACTGTTATGGCCGTGCTTGCTGGGTGCGGCCTTATTTATGAATACTTACTGTCTCATTATGCGGGCCGTGTACTTGGCTCAGTAGAGAGCGCTATTTACGCCATGATTGGCACTATGATTGTAGCAATGGGCTTAGGCGCTTTTTTAGCGCGTTGGTTTAAAGATGCATTTACCGCTTTTGCTTGGTTAGAAAGCATTATTGCTTTGGTTGGCATGGGCTGCATTTTAGCGATAGCGGGTGTAATAGCAGTTAGTTATTCTCTTCCTCATTTATTTTCGAGCATTTTTAATTTACCCCCTGATGTTGTACTTAATGGTTACGTATTTCAAAAGCTACAAGAGTGGTCACGTTTTCTACCTTATGTTTTTGGTTTAATACTGGGCTTATTTATTGGTATGGAAATACCGCTTATAGCGCGCATTCGTCAGCACGTTTATGGCCGTTTTTTAGAAAACAACGCAGGGACTATTTATGGTGCCGATTATATTGGTGCTGGTATTGGTGCAGCCATTTGGGTAAGTATCATGCTCTCAATGCCTATAATGCAAGCTGCAGCGTGGACGGCGTTATTTAATATCATCGCAGGACTCGCGTTTTTATGGCGCTACCATACCCATGTGCGCTTTGCTAAGGCACTTTTAGTTTGCCATATAGTATTACTGGCATTATTTGGCTTTATTTTAGTATTTGGCAGTAGCTGGATGAACAATCTAAGTAATGTTTTATACAAAGATAAAGTAATTTATTCGCAAGCAACTAAATACCAACACGTAGTTTTAACCGAAAGATTAAGCAAAAACCAACCTCAGCCAATTACCGATTTATATTTAAATGGGCGTTTACAGTTCTCAAGTATTGATGAGCAAATATATCACTCAATGCTGGTTTACCCTGCAATGCTTGCCTCTAACAGACACGACCGTGTATTAATAATTGGTGGTGGTGACGGGCTTGCACTTAGAGATGTTTTAAAGTGGCCTGTAAGTGAAGTAACGCTAATAGATTTAGACGCGCAACTACTCAATTTATTTGGTCATAAAGACGGTGACTTTACGCCGCCAGAGCACATCAATAAGCGATTGCTACAGCTAAACAATAAATCGATGCATGATTCGCGAGCCAACATAATTGTGGGTGATGCATTTTTAGAAGTTGAAAAACTGCTTGATCAATCTAAGCAGTTCGACACTATTTTAATTGATTTACCTGACCCTAATCATCCTGATCTAAATAAAATGTACAGTGACTACTTTTATAATCATGTACGGCAGTTATTAGCACCCGATGGCGCAATGGCGGTTCAATCAACCTCACCTTATCACGCTAAAAAAGCGTTTTTAAGCATTGCTAAAACAGTTAAAGCTGCTGGGTTTGAGTATGTTGAGCAGTATCAGCAAAACATACCTTCTTTTGGGCAGTGGGGCTGGACTATAGCGACTAAAATGGGGCAGTCGGCCAGTGGCCGTATTAATGATGCGACGGCTATGCCTGTGCCATCAAGATGGATTAGTAAAGAATATTTATTGGCAAGTTTTGTATTTCCTAACCACTACTTTGAACAAGTTAAAAGTATTGAGGTCAATAGGTTAGGGTCTGGTCAGTTGTATGATTACTACCGAACTGCATGGCAAATAGAAAGCGAATTGTATAAAAACTAATAAAACATGGTTGACATAATATGTCGACCATGAGAATCTTAACTCAGACATAATATGTCAAACGACAAAAGGCAGAGACATGGAATTAAATGAACTTTCAATAAAATTAGCTTCTTTTGAAACTGAAGGCGCTAACTTTGAGTCTTTCTTGATTGCCAACCCAGGCGAGCAAGATGTTTTACAAGTCATTGTTGATGGAAATGATGAGCTTCCAATTTTTGTTACGCAAACGCAAGAGCAGTTATTATGTATTAGCTACTTGTTTGACGAAGATGAAGTTAAAAGTGAATTACGCAACGAGTTAAACGAAACATTACTACGTTTAAACGTGCCAATTCCACTGAGTGCATTTGCTAAAATCGATAACAAATACGCGATTTTTGGTGCACTGTCGGTAAATTCATCATTGGATGACGTTACCCACGAACTAGTGACATTAGCCGATAACGCTATCGATGCACTAGAAGCCGTGACCTTGTATTTAAACGATTAATAGCTAGTTAGTGGAGTTAAGATTATGAGTATTTTAAAAAAATTATTTACAGCAGTACGTGGCGGCGCTCGTGAAGCAGGCGAAGCAATTGTAGACAAAAATGGCATCCGTATTTTTGAGCAAGAAATTGCAGACGCGCAAAATGCACTTCACCGTGCTAAAAAAAGCCTTACTGAAGTAATGGCCAAAGAAATGCAAACTAAGCGTAAAATTAGCGCTGTAGATGCATCAATCGCTGAACATGAAGCGTATGCAGGCCAAGCTCTTGAAAAGGGCAACGAAGCATTAGCATTAGAAATTGCAGAAAAAATTGGTGACTTTGAAGCTGAAAAAGCTGAAAACGAGCAAGTATTGTCTGGCTTTAGCAATCACATTGTTGCGCTTAAGCAGCAAGTTAAAGATGCTGAAAAATCGATTAAAGAGAATCAGCGTCAGCTTACAATGGTTAAAACCACTGAAAGCGTACAGCAAGCAACAATGGCTGTTAACAGCACGCTTAATACAAACAGCTCGTCTATGACATCGGCTCGTCAATCGCTTGAACGTATTAAACAGCGCCAACAAGATCGAAGTGACCAGCTTGGTGCTGCAAAGCAACTTGAGTCAGACGTAAATGGCGATGACTTAAAAGCAAAAATGGCTGAAGCAGGCATTGGCGACACAAGTCCAAAAAGCGCTGATATTTTAGCTCGCATCAAAGCGAAGCAAAATAGCTAACCATTACGTTTATACTTTAAAAAGGTAACCGAGTTTTTCTCAGTTACCTTTTTTGCTTAGAAGGCAGCCTTCCTATGTTTAATTTTTTCAAATCTAAAAAAGAGCCAGAACGTCAACTTAATCATCCGAGCGATCTTAAAAAAGGCGACATGTTTAGCGTTATTGATTCATTTGCCTATCCTGCATGGTTAAAGGGTGAAACGTTACGTGTTACTGATATTCAGACTTACCAATATCAGCACAGTAGTGATACTGAATTTGTACTTGAGACAAATAGCGGCCAAGTTGTATTTTTACAAATTGAGCAAGATGACGGCGAAGAGTGGGCTAACTTTTCTATTAAAATTCAGCGAAACGAAGTTGAAGAGATATTTAGCCTTGATGAGTTTGCGCGTATTTTTGATGAAGAGTCGTTAACCCACATTACAGTGCAAAATACACCAGAGCGCTTTATGCAGTTTTTAGCTAAAAGCTACCAACAAAGCGAGTCGCCTTATGTGTGTTATTTCCATAATAAAGACTACCGCAACCAAGCATTACCTCGTTATGAGCAAGAAGGTGGCGAGCCATGTGAAATGATTTGCTTAGCGTCAGATAATGAAGGCTTTGGTTTAAATATCGAAATTTGGGATGGCGGCGAAACCGAAGTATCGCTAACGCTCATGCGTCCAATGTCAGACATTGTAGACTTGTTTCCCGGAGATGCTAAGTGAGTGATGCTAAAGATAAGTGGTTACGTCAGGAACAAGCTGTACGTGCCACACAAATGGCATTCGATCTAAGCAGCGAAGTTCAAAAGCTGATAAAAAAGCAGGCAATTGATCAAGAGCTAACGCCGTCAGATATGATCCGAAAAATACTTGGCTTAGACGTAAAGTCTAAAAAAACGCGTCAACGTTTATCGTTTAACTTAAATGATGATGAAATAGCGCAACTAGCCAGTCGCTTTGATGTACAAAGCGATGATAAGCGAGCCGTAAAGCAACAAGTAGCTGATTTATTAATAGCTCACACTAAAAATAAAAAAGTGAAATAATTTAATTAGGTTTTTATGAATATTGTTTTAATTGCTTACTTAATTATTTTTGCGTTGTTTGGTACTGCGGCGAGTTATTTTGTGCGTTTTATTTATGCGTATTGGGTGCTTAAAACAATGCCCATGAAATACATTATTAAAGCGGGGATTTGCGTGGTACTGGTGGTAGTAATTTCAGCGTTAATTCCGTATTTAAGTTAACGCTGAAATTAGCTTATACGCGGCCGTTTTTATTTTATATCAAACGACTGGCATTGGTGGTTAATACACAGCGATTGCACTTCAAGTACAGGAGAACAATCAGTTAAGCCTTGTGTTTTATTTTGTATTTTTTCTTGTTTTGTTATTTGTTGAGCAAGCTGTTCTGCTTCTTCTTGAGATGTGTTTAGCGTTGAATAAACAGCATATTTACTCGGTCCGCCGCATGCGCGGGCGCCCACTTCAAGTACTTTGCACTGAAAGCTTGCAGTGCAGCTGTTATTACTCACCATGTTATTCAGATCATAGTTTAAGTCAGATAAGTTTTTACTTTGCTCATTTGACGTCACAGTACTAGCACAACCACTTAGTAATAAAATGCTGCTAGCAATGCTTAAAATTGATAGTTTAATTGCCGATGGTAAACAACTCATAACGTTATCCTTAAAATGCACTTACCGCTGAGCCTTCAAGTTTAACACATTTATTTTCAACACACTGCGTGCTTGGCGTTGTTAAATGCTGACAAATGCTCATCATCCCTTTTTGTGAATTATAACTACTTTCAAGCTTAGTAATTTTATCGCTAAGGGCTGCTACTTGTTCCTCAGATGCTGCGTTTGTTGAGTACACAACAAAGCTGCTTGGCCCACCACATGCGCGACTGCCTACTGCACTTACTCTACATTGGGTGCTGGTATCACATTGCTTATCTGTAATTAGCGTATTTAATTCGGTTTTAGCTGTTTTTATATCGTCTATTGAAACGTTTTTTAAATCAGCTTTTGGTATTTTTTCAGCAACTACGTTCTTTTTAGTATTTTCTTGTAATTGAGTGTTTTCTTTTAGCTTTTGTAGCTCTTGCTTTGGTGCTTCAGCTTCTGAGGTGATTGTTACTTGCTGCGTTTCAGTGGGTGCTTTATCTAAGCATGCAGTTAAACACAGTGGTAAAAGTATGACTAACAATGGGGTACGCATAACAAACCTTGATAGTGATGAAATATTCATCACTATCATACACGGTGCATTTTTTACGGCAATAAAAACTATATTATCAAGTAATTAAAGCCGTGAAAAATACAGTTTTGTTAAAGTCCACCCTGCGTTAGTTTGGTGGGGTTAAGTAGTTTTTCGAGTTCACTGCGTGGTAAATCAGTTTCTTGTTCGGCTACATCAATAATAGGGCGGGCTTCTTTATAAGCCTGCTTTGCTATTTTTGCTGCTTTTTCATAACCGATCACCGGATTAAGTGCCGTCACTAAAATTGGATTTTTAGCGAGCGCTTTATCTATATTAGGCTGATTTACCTTAAAGCTGGCAATGGCTTTATCGCCCAATGCCTGCGCGCTATTGGCAAGTAATTCTATGCTTTGTAAAATATTATACGCAATGACTGGCAGCATAACGTTTAGCTCAAAATTACCCGCTTGGCCTGCTACGGTAATAGTGGCGTCGTTGCCAATAACTTGTGCGCTTACCATGGCTGCGGCTTCTGGTATTACTGGGTTTACCTTACCTGGCATAATAGATGAGCCCGGTTGAAGTGCTTCAAGCTCTATTTCACCTAAGCCCGCAAGTGGTCCTGAGTTCATCCAGCGTAGGTCATTCGCTATTTTCATTTGTGCTACAGCGAGTACTTTTAATTGCCCCGAAAGCGCTACTATAGCGTCTTGTGAACCTATATTATAAAAAAAGTTACTACTAGGCGTAAATCTAATGCCTACATTGGCACTCAGATTTTCTGCAAATTTGGCTGCAAACTTAGGGTCTGCATTTATTCCTGTTCCAACGGCTGTACCGCCTTGTGCAAGTTCGCATACACGCTCTAAGCTATGTCTAATTCCTGCTGCGGCATGATTAATTTGTGACTGCCATGCACTTAGTGTTTGATCAAACGTTACAGGCATTGCATCCATTAAATGCGTACGGCCCGTTTTAACTATATGGCCTACTTCAGCTTTTTTCTTTTCTAGGCTTTGCGATAAGTTTTCAAGCGAAGGAAGTAATTCATACACTACATTTATTGCGCTACTGAGTGCGATAGCGGTAGGGACTACATCGTTAGAACTTTGCCCCATATTTACATCATCATTAGGGTGAATGCTTTCACTGCCTATTCGGCTAGCAAGCGTTGCAATAACTTCATTGGCATTCATATTTGAGCTTGTGCCGGAGCCTGTTTGAAAAATATCAACGGGAAAATGCTCAACATGTTCGCCATCAATAATACTTTGACAAGCTTGTTCAATTGCATCGGCTTTAGTTTTACTTAAATGGCCAAGCTCACAGTTACTTTGTGCAGCGGCTTGTTTTATATAAGCCAGTGCAGTTATAAATTGCTTTGGCATAGGTAAGCCACTAATGGCAAAATTATTAACCGCTCGCTGTGTTTGCGCTTGATAGAGCGCATCAGTAGGTACTTTTAGTTCGCCCATGCTGTCTGATTCTGTTCTAAAGTTGCTCATAAGTGTGCTCCTTAAAAAGGGTTGAATTCGTGACTAAGAATACGAGCTTCACGCTCAAGTATTAAAAATTGTGCAGTATTGTTATGCACTTTATAAAACCGTTTTAGTGCTAATAAAGGTTTGTATAACTGCTCTAAACATTGTTTACGAATAGCATTATGTATAAGAGGGTCGCACATTTTGTTCATAATTTCATGGTGTGTGCGTCTAAGATAAAACTCTTGAAGCAAGGGATTATGTTGTTGCTCAAATTTTTTGGCGACGTTAAGGGCGGTTTCTATGTAATCGGCAACGAGCATGGGTGCATGCAGGCCAGGTCTTAAGCAATGACAAGAGAGTTCTTGATGGTAACGATGCTGGGCATAATTTGAAGACATAAAAAAACCGACTCAATTTAACGATAATAGTTATCATTACATTTAATCGGTTTCAGTGTAAACAGTTATTATAAAAATTATTTGTGATATTAATTTGAGTATTAATTGTAGCCAAGAATAAATATCTGATCTGTTTCATGTTTGGTCATCGCCTGTTGATTATGTTTAGGGTGCGAAAGTAAATCGATTACTGTAGCTCTCATATCAACGGCGTAACTATGATCGTCGGTGGTTTTTTCGGTTATAGCAATGGCCGCGTCTACAGCGGTATAAGGGGGTATATGCATAATTTTATCCTTTGAAATTTAATATAAGTTAAACCCTTTAGTGGGTTAACAATATAAAGCATATTACGTACCAACCATAATGAGCCGGCTCAACCATATGATAGTTATAGTATTTAAAAATTACCTTTTTTTCATCACGACAAAATAAGCTAAATTTGCTTTACTGTTGTGCATTAATCTACAATTTTGGTGCACAGTAATGACAAAGCCATTTTCACAAGCCTGTGAAAACAATAAAACCCCTATTTTAGAGCAATTAAAAGTTGTATTAAAAAATACTAAAACAGTACTCGAAGTTGGCTCAGGAACCGGCCAGCATAGTGTTTTTTTTGCAGAGCAATTACCAAATTTACAATGGCATACAAGTGATCGCGCTATAAACCACGAAGGGATTAACTTATGGCACCGCGAAGCTAATTTAACTAATTTGCATGCACCACTTGAGCTTGATTTAAATAATGAGTGGCCAATAGATAAAGTTGACGCTATTTATACTGCAAACACATTTCATATTGTAAGTTGGCAATTAGTTGAGCGTTTTTTTGACGGTGTTAAACGCCACTTAAATAGCGACGGTATGTTGTGTATTTATGGGCCATTCAAATACCAAGGTGAATTTACCAGCCCAAGTAATGATGACTTTAGTGCCTTTTTAACAGAGCGCGATCCGTTAAGTGGAATAAGAGATTTTGAAGCAGTTGAACAACTAGCTAAGCAAGCAGGGCTTACGCTTATTAGCGATACAGCCATGCCTGCAAATAATCAGTTACTCGTTTTTAAACGGCAGTAATGAGCTACATTGCTCTTTATATATATCAATATGGCCGCGTTCACGCTTTAAGTAGTCGCTTATTGCATTACTAAAGTCGCCATCAACAATATGGTGAGCAGAGTAGGTAAGCACGGGTTCAAATCCGCGTGCTATTTTGTGCTCACCTTGTGCACCCGAATGAAAACAGTTGAGTTTATGCTTTATTGCAAACTCAATACCTTGGTAATAACACAATTCAAAGTGCAGCGAATCTACTTCCTCACTTGCTCCCCAGTAGCGCCCATAAAGCGTATTTTTACCTACTAAACTAAGTGTTGCAGCAATCACGTTATCGTCTTTTTTGGCCAGCATAATAACGAGACTGTTAGCCATTAAGGCATGTAAAAGCGTAAAAAACTCCATATTTAAATAGCCCAAATGACCAGAGCGCTTTAAGTAGGTACGCTGATAAAACTCACAAAACAATTGCATTATCTCGGGCGTAATTTGCGTTCCTTGCAGCCATTCAATATCAATGTTCTGTTGCGCTATTTTAGCTCGCTCTTTTTTAAGTGACTTACGTTTTCGTGAGCTAAGCATCTGCAAAAAGTCGTCAAAAGATTCATAACCTTTATTAAACCACTGAAATTGCACACCCACTCTTAACATGGCGTGTTGCTCAGTTAATGAGGTGGCTTGGGCTTGGTCGCAAAAATTAACATGCCATCCCGACCATCCTTGCTGAGCACTGTGTAAGCTAAGTTGCTCTGTAATGTATTGATATACCGCATTTGGATTAGCGTGCTCGATAGCAATGCGCTTGCCTTCAATAGGGCTAAAAGGAATGCCAGATAGCCACTTGGGATAATATTCTAAACCGTGTTTTTCGTATGCCTCAGCCCAGGCCCAGTCAAATACATACTCGCCGTATGAATGACTTTTTAAATACCCAGGTGCAAGTGCAACGAGCGTATCACTTTCAAAAATAGCGAGGTGATGGGGCTGCCAACCACTTTTTTGTGTTACGCATTGGCTTTGTTCAAGGGCATATAAAAAAGCATGTTGAGTAAATGGTTCATCACCAAATAAACGTTGCCACTGCGCCTGATCAATCTCATTAATACTGCTAAACCATTGGTGCGAAAACGTTCCCATGACTACTTACCTTGTAGTTGTTCTAAGCTGTTCTACGTTTTTAATAAACGTACTAATTTGCATTTTAAGCTCGGTAAAATGAGGATTATAAGTTAAGCGCTGTAAAGCCGGATAGTGTTTTAAGTTGGCGCTTGTACGCTCTCCTAGTTGTGGGTTTTTAGTTGTTTTAC
Source organism: Pseudoalteromonas sp. GW168-MNA-CIBAN-0100 (assembly GCF_040309225.1). NCBI lineage: Bacteria > Pseudomonadati > Pseudomonadota > Gammaproteobacteria > Alteromonadales > Pseudoalteromonadaceae > Pseudoalteromonas > Pseudoalteromonas sp. GW168-MNA-CIBAN-0100. The sequence goes on from NZ_JBEOOL010000030.1 coordinate 11,592, forward strand.
ATGTTTTATATAGGGACTCGTCGTTAATAAAGCTGCCACAATTGCGATAAGTTGCGTTAATTCCATAATGTGGATTTTGCGGTGAGTTAACAACAGCAATATGCGACATACCATGAACCTTTTTACATTGACGTGTTGTGCATTGCGGATTATTTACTGTGTAGTCACTAGCAAAGTCTGGCGGTAAAATATCAGTGCTTCCATAAAGTACTAAAGTATCGAGCGGCTTATATTTGATTGAATTACCTTGGTGTAATGCACTTAATAATTTTAGCGTGGCACGCGTATCTATCGTGGTATCAATATCGCTAAGTACACTAAAAATAGGTAATTTAAGTGCAGGGCGTTTGTTTAAGCTACTTACGCTTGCAAGTGACATTGCATCGTACGAAGCGGCAGCTGCATTTAAAGGAAATGACTCATACTTAGCAAAGTCTACATCGGCGTCTTTATCAATCCAATTAACAAAGGGTATGGCATCAATCCACTTTGCTATCCAGCCGTACTTATTATGTGGCTCAGAGCCGGGCGAATAAAGCATAAGCGCTTTAATTTTAGGGGATACAGTGTGTTTGGTTGCGTAATCAATAAGTAACGCTGCACCGGTAGAGTAACCTGCGAGTATCACCTCATCAAAGTCTTGCACCGAGCGTTCAATACCGTATTTTATTGCTTGTTGCCATTGGCTAACGTCTACATTGAGTAAAGCACTTGCGGCGCTTCCATGTCCTGGTAATAAAATAGTACGCACAGTATAGCCTTGCTGATAATACACTTGTGCTAAATCGTGATACGTAAAGGGTGAATCAGTTAGCCCGTGGATTAGTAGTGCAACTTTATTACTGTTTGGATGCGTGAGCTCAAAAGGAGCAATAATATCTGCAATAGTAGGGTCAGGTTTTCGCGTACCTTGTGTTACTAATTGCTGATAGGTTTGTGTAATAACAGGGCATGGCATATTTGCACGTGGATTGGCTTTATTTATATGTTTATATGCAAAATCTAAGTAATCGTTAAATGGCAAAAGGGCGTGGTAATTAAAGCGCTGGTGGTTGTGCTCATTTTCAAAGCGTAATAAGCCTTGTTGCTTACTTTTTGTTATAAATTTAAAGTCGCTCGCCTGCGATATACAGTTTTGAGCGACAGCTGTATGAGAAAAAACACTTAAAACAAAACCAAAAGCTACTCTTAAAAATACTCTTGAAACTATTCTTAAAATTAAACCACTATTGTTCATTAACTTCTGCATATTGGACAAGACACTCGGTTAGCTTAATGAGTTCAAGCGGTTTTGCAAGATGTTGATTAAATCCAACTGCTTGTGCATGTGCTTTATCCTCTGGCATTACGTCGGCAGTTAAAGCAATAATAGGGAGTTCTTGCTCGGTTTTAAACTGGCGGATCAGTGCCGTTGCTCTATAGCCATCCATTACAGGCATTTGGCAATCCATAAGCACTAAGTCAAAATGCTGCTTTTTCACTATATCGACCGCCAACTCACCGTTTTCTACCATATACGGCACAATCCCTAACGAGCCAAGCATCGCTTTAATAACCATTTGATTTACAGGGTTATCCTCTGCGACCAAAATGTCTAGCGAAGTAATATTAGTATTATCAAATGTAATAACATGTTCTTTTTTAGGCTCTGTTGTTTCTAATCGCATTGAAAATGTAAAAGTAGAGCCTTTATCTATTTCACTTTTAAGGGCTATTTCTCCCCCCATTAATTGGCTTAGCTCTTTTGCTATTGTTAAGCCAAGTCCTGTACCGCCAAACTGCCTTGAGGTAGAACTATCAGCTTGGGTAAATGCGTTAAATAATTTTTTATGCTGGCTTGGTTTTATACCTATTCCGGTATCACTAACGTTTATAACAAGCTGTACTTTATTGGCGGCAGTAAACTCTGTTTCTATGTTTAAAGTAACGCTGCCTTGGCTTGTAAATTTAATCGCGTTACTACATAAATTAAGTAATACCTGCTCAATTCGCATAGGATCACCGATAAACCAGGTATTTAAAGGTAGCTTTGAGTTAACTTGCCAGTTAATACCTTTGTTAACTGCGCTTTGTTCAAACATATTGTCTATGCGTGTTATTAAGGCACCTAAGTCGAATGCAATAGATTCAATAACTAACTTTTGGGATTCTATTTTTGATATATCAAGAATGTCATTAATTAAGTTTAATAAACTTTTAGATGATGAGTTTATTTTATCTAAATAGCCAATGAGTGTACTTGCACTGTCTGTTTCTCGAGCAAGTGAAGAAAAACCAATAACGGCGTTTAATGGTGTACGTATTTCGTGGCTCATATTCGCTAAAAATTGGCTTTTAGCCTGATTAGCTAAATCAGACTGCTGCTTTGCTTGTGCGAGTGAGTGTGTACGCTCTGCAACTTGACGTGTAAGTGCAATTTGTTGCTGATTAAACAGCAGTAAAACCATTAAAATTAAAGAACATACGACAACTTGAAGTATGAGCAATAATAGAGTTAGTTGGCTATTATGTTGTGTTAAAAAGCTTTCTTTAAGGGCTAGTTTTACAATCCATTTTTGCCCTGCAAAGTCCACGTCAAACGACATTAAACGGCTACCTTTGGCTTGCTGAACATCTTGAGAGTAATTACTATAAAACGGCGGTGTGTTTGTATCTTCGTATATACCAATCGAAAACATATCAGACTGTTCTTTAGAAATGGCCTGCTCAATAATACTACGCACTAAAAATATACCAGTGGCATAGCCTTTAATTGTTTTTTCATCGTTATATTGAGAGTACACAGGGGCAAATAATAAATAGGCTGGTTTAGGTTGTTTGGTTTGCACCAACTGAATTATTTTAGTTCCGACTGGCATGTACTTTATAGCGGGGTTAAGCAGAGAGTTTTTTCGATCAGGGTTTGAAAATACATTAAAGCCAATCGCTTTTTGATTACCATTAAAAGGAGCTATGTATTTTACTATAACAAGGGGATCGTTAATTTCAAGAGGCTCACCGACTATATCAATATCTAAATGGTAAATGTTTGATATTTCTTGAGCAAAGACTTCGCGTTGATCTTGAGGTATTTTTGCATTCCACGATAAAGCGTTAATAAACTCGTATTGAGTTAGTAACTGACTAGCATAAGAATAAAAATCTTGCTGGCTCAGCATGGGAGATGATTGAACCTGACTTGCTAAGCTCTGCACTGCAATAATACTGCGATTTGTATATCTATAAAGGCTGTTTTCTATAACGTGGACTTCACGTTCGGCAATTTTAATAGTGCTTATACGATTTTCCTGATCGTATAATTGTGTTGTTACCGCGACTGATAAAAATAAAACTGAGCATACTGCAATTGTCGGAAATGCCGATATAGTATGTTGATTAGACTTTTGTGGTAATAAAGAAAGTAAAAACGGAGTCGCAATTAATACCCCTAATGTATCGCCAAGCCACCAGTAAATAACATTATTCCAATGATTATCAATACTGTAAATCGAGTTAAATTGACTCAGTGCGAATACGCCAAAGTTAGCTGAAATTAAGCTGACCAATATGGCTATGACAAGAATAAAGTAAATTATATTCTTGCGCTTTTTAAAGCGCAGCGGGTGACCAAGCCAATACTTTAAAAGAGCTGCGCCGACCATTGCCTGTATAACAACACCAAAGGCGATATACATAGCCTCGTTAAATGAGTTACCGACCAGGACTAACTCATGAGCTGAACTATCAAAAATATTAAGGTTAAAGGCAATTGCAGCTATAAATAAAGGCGGGATAAAGCGCCACCACCAAATATAACAACCGACTAGAGCTATGCCGGCAGGTAACCAAATTGGAATTATTTGCGAGTTAAAAGCAAGTTTAGTGAGTGCTATGCCGACTAAAAAATATGCTAAAGCAAACATGATGTAAAAAATAATGGAATGATTTTTAGAGTTAAAATTTTTCACATAAGGTCCAAGCAATTATTATTATCGTTTTGAAATATCAGTATAGCTAACAGTAAGTTATTTTGGTTATTTTTATAATGGTAACTGTTTTTTGCTAAATGACTGCTTTAACACGACTGTTGATTCTATATTTGCAATACAACTTAAACTACCTAGCTGATGTTTTACAAATGTTTCGTAGCTCTCAAGATCATGTGCAATGATTTTTAATAAATAATCATAGCTTCCTGATATTACACAACACTCTAATACATGTGGTAACTTTTCTACATGTTGCTCAAATTGCTCTGCAGCACTTACCGAGTTTTGGCTTAATCGTACGAATGCATATACCAACACATTAAGGTTAAGTGCTTTAGGATTTATGGCGGCGTGGTAGCCGGTAATAATGTTTTCTTGCTCTAACTTTTTTATACGCCTTAGGCAAGGTGTATCCGATAGGTTAATACTGCTGGCCAAGTCTGAAACCGACATACGAGCTTGGCTTTGCAGTGCAATGAGTAATTGCTGATCTTTTTTATCTAACATAGTTGTCGGCTTTTATTAATTATTTTTATATTTGTAGTGATTATTGCTAAGTATTGCAGTTTTTACTAATTTTTTTGGCGTTTTACCCTCGTTGAACTCTGTTAGCATTTAACTATAAAAATAATAGAGCACACCAATGAACACACATACCGCTATTTTCGATCACTGGATACGAACAGAGTTTGTCACTTTAAATAGTGAATTAGAGCAGCTTTATTGGCAGCAAACCGATAAAGCAAATGTAGAAGGAATAGGTGAGGCCTTAAAGCAACAATTAGAAAAAGAAGGCAACGCATTAATTAGCAATTTATTAGCCGAGGGAAACACAGATCAAGGCTTTGATAGCGCTTTTGACTTACTCGGTAACGTAGGATTGTTTATGGCGGCGTGTAGGCGCCATGAAATTACTGAGCCAAGCAGAGAAACTACTTCCCCACTAATAGAAGCCTCAGCGCTTGCTATGCATATAGGCGCATCCATTGGCGTAACCCCTCGTTTTGCTACCGCCCACTTAACTACTCATAACAAAGCACTTAACGGTATTTATAAACGATTTACCAATTTACCCGACGAAAAGCTATTTCTTGATTATAACACTCAAGGCATTTTGGCCTACAAACGGGCAAGTGATGCATTATTAAAAATATTACCACTGGGGATTTCGCATCCTTTATGTGGTGAGTTATTAAAAGTAGCTAAACAGGCACTTATAGATGTAATTGAGTCAAACAATGCACTTTATTCTGAGCTCGATACAGATCGCTTTTTTAACTGTGTTCGCCCTTATTATAAACCGTACCGTGTAGGTAAAGAGGTTTACAGAGGTGCAAATGCTGGTGACTTTGCAGGTATTAACGTGATTGATATGTTACTAGGGCTTTGTAGCGCAAATGAGCCTAGTTACTCGCAAATGCTGGTGGATAAGTTTTTATATATGATGCCAGAGGATCAACAAATCCTGCGAGAAGCCATGCGTATGCAAAGCTTTATGGATGACTTTTTACAAGCAGAGCAATATAAAAATACAGATTGGTTTAAAAGCCACGCAACGTTATTTATCCAAGTGTGTAAATTACATGGTGACACCGCAGTCGGTCATCATAATCAACTGGTTGAAAAGTTTATTGCTCAGCCTTCAAAAAATATGCAACAGCAGCATATGAGCAAGGTAACAGCAAGTGGTCCGCCGCTTCATGTGTTGCTTGATTCGCTCGAAAAATTAAGAGATAGGCGAGCCAGCGCAAAACGCGACGATATAAAAACACGTTTTGACGATCTAAATACACTTAAAAAATGGGTTAAATAGCATGCTTAAAAATGATTTTTGTATGGCTGATGGCTGTTATTTACTAAACCACTCGGTAGGGCGTCCTCTTAAAAATACGCAGCAATATTTAGCACAGCACTATTTTTTACCGTGGGAGAGCTCAAATCAAGAACCTTGGCAACAATGGCTGCCCGCAGTTGAGCAATTTACTACCGCGCTTGGTAAGTTATTTAATGCGCCTAGTTCGCAGTTTTGTCCTCAGGTTAATTTATCAAGCGGCTTAACAAAGTTGCTTATGTCGCATCCACGGCTACAGCAAAAAAATTGTAAAGTGCTTATGGCGCAAAGTGATTTTCCGAGCATGGGTTTTGCAATGCAAAAAGCATTACCAGAGTGCGCACAAATTATGTTTATACCAGAGCACGAAAACCTAACTGATATTAGTGTTTGGCAGCGTTATATAACTTGTGATATCGATTTAGTTTTTATAAGCCATGTGTATTCAAATACAGGTGTACAGGCGCCTGTATACGATATTGTAGCTATAAGTAAATTAACCAATAGCTTGTCAATAATTGATGTTGCTCAATCAGCGGGTGTTATACCCCTTGATTTAAGCGTACTCGATGCTGACTTTATGATTGGCTCGAGCGTTAAATGGTTATGTGGTGGCCCAGGTGCAGCTTATTTATGGGTTAACAAAAACCAAATAGAGTATTGTGAGCCTAAAGATGTGGGTTGGTTTTCGCATCAAAATCCATTTGAGTTCAATATAAACCACTTTGAATATAACGCCAGTGCGCTCAAATTTTGGGGGGGCACTCCCTCTGTAGCGCCTTATATTATTGCCGCAAATAGCATTGCTTACTTTGCAGAGCTAACTGCTCACAAGGTAAGGGATCATAATTTAGCTATGCTTACGCTTATTCATGAGCAACTAGGCAAATATGTTGCATCACCTATGAGTAGTGATAAATGCAGCGGGACTGTTATTTTGTTTTTTAACAAGCAGCAAGACCATGTACTTACAGGGCTTAATAAAGCGAAAGTCAGTGTAGATGCTCGTAAATTTGGGATACGAGTATCGCCACATATTTATAATACTCAAGAAGACGTTGAGCAGTTTATTTCGATAGTAAAACGAGCGCTTAAGGGTTTTGGCTAAGCTGCTGCTTTCTTTTTTTTAATGACTCTATTTTTTGCTGCGTTTGATTAATTGATGCGTCGTAAGCTTGCTTTAACGAATTTGTTTTAGTTGCGATAGCATCAGCAATAGACGAAGCGCCTAAACGATTGGCTTTATCTTGAGTCATGTAATCTATCTGCTGTTTTTTAGCTGCGTATTCTTTTTGGCTTTGTGCAATAGATAGCTCAAGGCGCTTTATTTCTCGTTCTATTTGTTGAACTTCTAAGTAGTCATCCACAGAGGTGTCGGTAATACCTTTACCGGGCGTAGAGCTTTTGTATGCTTCAATTACGTTTATATCTTTAAGAGTAATAACTTGTGCATCTTTAGCGCAAGGCGTTTGGCTAAAGGTAGGAACGCCCTTAATTACACACTTATACACTGTTGTACTTTGTGCCAAGGTAAAAAATGGTGCTGCCGCGCAAACTGATAGCAATATGAACCGGATCATAGCTAAACCTAAAAGTGGCTAAAGTTATGTTAATAATGCCCTAAGTTATTACTAGGCACAATTTGTTTAGTTTTTATAATTTTTAGGTACAAAAAAACCACAATTAAGTGGTTTAAATTAAGTATGGTCCAGAGGGAGGAATAGACTTGCTTACATCCATGTAATCAATCGCTGCGCGACGCTTGCAGCGGCCCAAAATGTTCCAGACATTTTGTCGAACCCTGTCGAGGGTTCTCACCCTCCCAATTTAGTATCGGTGTTAAATTTTAGGCACAAAAAAACCACAATCAAGTGGTTTAAATTAAGTATGGTGGAGAGGGAGGGATAGACTTGCTTACATCCATGTAATCAATCGCTGCGCGACGCTTGCAGCGGCCTAAAATGTTCCAGACATTTTGTCGAACCCTGTCGAGGGTTCTCACCCTCCCAATTTAGTATTGGTGTTAAAATTTAGGCACAAAAAAACCACAATTAAGTGGTTTAAATTAAGTATGGTGGAGAGGGAGGGATTCGAACCCTCGATAGAGCTACAAACTCTATACTCCCTTAGCAGGGGAGCTCCTTCGGCCACTCGGACACCTCTCCAACGCATAACCGTTTGTATTGATGGAAGTAAAAAAAGCCACCAATTAAAATATGGTGGAGAGATAGGGATTTGAACCCTAGATGGGCTATAAACCCATGCCGGTTTTCAAGACCGGTGCATTCGACCACTCTGCCATCTCTCCGTGACGCAGAATAATACTTAGGTGATACCGCTGTGTAAATAGCAAAATGACTGTTTGCCTAAAAAACGTACGTAAATGAGGTTTTTTTTGTAAATAAGGGGAAATTAAGGCAATTTTTAATAAAATAAATAGGTTGCAGCAAACAAGGGGGAGCTAAATAAGTGACTTCATTTAGTGGTTGAGTGTTCGCTGCACCGAAAAATAATCATGGTTGGGTGATTATTTATATTGAGCTGCGCCGCTAAGTGCTAGTCTTTTACCAATAGTGTTAAGTCTAGCTAACATTCTTGCTTTACGGTTAGTTGGTTTAACTGCTACTTGAGCTGCTGCTGTTTGATTTAATGTGTTAATTGGTTTCATTATTTTGCTCCGGGTTGTATATGTTGAAATCGCGTGCATTTTGCACGTTGTTTGATTAAAAAGACAACGATAAAAATTGAGCCTGACGGATTAGTTAAACTAATCCTTATTGATTTTATTAACGTGCGGTTCAGTGTTTTTTATTATAGTTTTTGCATAAATAGTTAAAATAAAATCGTCTTTACTCTCGCCAATACTGGTGTTTGTGTGTTTTTTTATTTATTTATATGCATTTTAAACAAACTTTTTGACTAGTTATTCAGATTAAAAAAACTCAATTAAACTCTTTTTTATTCGTTCTTAAATACATTGTTGGAAACAAAAGCTTGTCACTACTAATAATTATTAAACCAAGTACAAAAAAACAGAGTGAAAAATCACTAATGTGGCTTAAAAGCATCTGTAAAAAACGCAGTTTTTCTTATTGTATGTTTACTACAACGGGAAACTTTAACGATGACTGTGCTCAAATAAGGTTGCTACTGAGTAAATTTACCAAAGTAGTTGTACTTGGCGGAGACGGTACATTGAGCTTGGCGGTTAATGCGTTAATAGGGAGTAGCTGTACGTTAGCATTATTGCCTTGCGGTACAGGTAATGATTTCTCGAGAGGGTTTAGTTGCAAAGAAGATGATTGGCGAAAGGCATTATTTAATACACCGACAGCAATTGATGTAGGAAAAATTAATAGTCGCTATTTTATTAATATTGCAGGGGTAGGGTTTGATGCTCATGTAGTTAAAGCGATTAATGCTAAAGCTAGTTTTTCATCTTTTGATTACAGTTGGACGAGCATTAAAGAGCTATTTTATTATCAAGCTCAGCAGTTACAAGGTACGTTTAATAACGATGTTCGGCAGTATAAAAATTTAATTACCGTATTTGCTAATCATAAGTACTTTGGTGGTGGTCTAGAAATAGCGCCAAAAGCAGATTTAACTGATGGGCTGCTTGAGTGTTATCAAATGCGATCGGGTGGGCTTTTTTATAATGTAATAAGCTTTATGAAGTTGTTTTTTAAGCGCCATCAGCATATAAAAAACCTTAACTACAGTCGCTTAAATACAGCTTCTATAAAAACTGAAGGGTTATTGATTGAAGCAGATGGTGAACTGGTAGGTAAAACTCCTGCCGTTATTAGTGTGCATGGGCAGGTTTTACTTTTTCATATGCCAATAAAAAAGCGCCTAAAGTAGGGTAGGCGCTTTTACGTTAGTTGCGTTAATAACGCGTCTAACTGGGGACGGAGCCACTTTTAGCCATTGCTCTATTAGCTAAAAAGGCGTTAATTCGTTTTGTTGGGGTAAGCACAATGGCGTTACCTAATAGCACTAGGCTAAATCCTGCAAAGGTATTTGCGTGCCATTCAAAGCCTTCAAAAAAGCTACTCAGTGTTACTGCCACTAATGGGAATAAAACAATAACGTAGCTGGCTTTTTCAGGGCCTATATTTCTAAGTAGAGCAAAGTAGCAACCAAAAGCGATTACAGTGCCAAATATTGATAGATAAAGTAGTGATAACCAGTAACTTGGTGGAGCGTTTAAACTAAATTGCACATCGTTCATTAATACGTATAAAGCCAAGCCTATAGCGCTGTATAACATACCCCATGCATTGCCTTGCAATACACCAATTTGTTTACGAGAATTACGAACGCTTACCATATTTCCTAATGAAGCCACAAAGGTGCCACCAAGGGCAAGTAGTAACCCGACCAATGCACCATTACTCAAGTCGAACTGCTGTAACTGTGGCCAAAACAGACACGTAATACCTAATACAGCGAGTACAGCACCTGTATAAATTCGTTTTGAGATTGGCTTACCAAAAAATAACCGAGTATTGACTATGTTCATAACCAGCAGCATTGAAAAGGCAATAGAGGTCATGGCTGAGGTAAGGTGATTTTGTGCCCAGTAAAGCATTAAATAATTTAATCCAAAATTACAAATGGCTAATAAAACAAAAAAGCCATGATCCAGTAACTTAAATCGCATGTCGGGTTTTTTGTACGCTACATATAACCACATTAAAAGCGCTGCAATAGCAAAGCGATAAAATAACGATAACTCTACCGCAATATCACCTAACTGAAACTCTATGGCTAACCAAGTTGAGCCCCAAATTAAAACGGTTGTAATGTATAGCGCTGCACTTTTCATGGTTAGTCTCCAAAGCCCGGTTGAATGGCTATTTTAAGACCTATCTGTATACTTACCATATACAGAAAAGTAAAAATGTAACCTATACAGATTTGGTGTGTGATGATAAGACAAAAAAATAGCCAAGGGCATGAGTTTTTATATCAGCAAGTTATTCAGTTGATTAGAGATATGAGCGCTCAACAAGTTTTACTCCCCGGCGAAAAACTTCCATCACTGCGTAAAATGGCAGATAACTTAAGCATAAGTATCCCCACTGTAAAACAGGCTTACCAGTCACTTGAAGATCAAGGGTTAGTAGAGGCGCGTGAAAAATCAGGATATTTTTTAAAAGTCGTTAGCATGGCGCATAATTTACCTAAGCGAGTTAAATTAAGTCGCGAACCTGTTGTGGTAAATAAACAAGCCTTAATAGAGCAGGTGTACAGCGCGATTCATCAAGCGAACGTAGTCCCTTTTGGTATCGCTAACCCAATTGCCGCAGCACCTACCGATAAAGCACTCGCCAGAAACATGCGCCGCGTAATGACAATTGCGGGCAGTAAAGCCATAAACTATGGCCCAACAGATGGGTTTGTACCGCTGAAAAAGCAATTAGTGCATCGCTATTTAGATTTTGGTATTGGCATTGATATGGACGAGCTTGTTATCACCAATGGTGCGCAAGAGGCCATGGCTATTGCGCTTAAGTGCGTGACAAAGCCTGGCGATGTAGTGGCTATTGAGACACCTTGTTATCACGGGATTATAGAGCTAATAGAAAGCTTAGGGCTTAAAGCGCTCGAAATACCACTGTGCCCAGATAATGGCATTTGGTTAAGCGATTTGGATCGCGCTTTGAATGAGCATGACATAAAAGCGTGTTTATTCTCGACAGCAATTAGCAACCCTGTGGGCAGCTTTATGCCAGATACAAACAGGCAGCAGCTGGTGGAGTTACTCGAAAGCCACGACGTAGTGCTTATTGAAGATGACGTATACGGCGATTTATATTTTACGGCAAAACGAGGCACACCTGCTTTAGCGTACTCTAAAAAAGGATTAGTGATCAGTTGCTCATCTTTTTCTAAAACCGCAGCGCCTAGCTATCGTGTGGGTTGGGTCGTTGCCGGTAAATTTGCAACACAAGCACGGCGATATAAACGAGCACTAAGTTGCTCCGCTTCGTTAATAAACCAATGGGCGTTATCAGAATTTATTGCCAGCGGCGAGTACGACCGTAACTTAAAGGTACTCAGGCAGCGCCTGCGCGATAACAAAGAGCGTATGCGATGGTGTTTACAACAAGCTATGCCAAAAAATACACGTATAAGCGATCCAAAAGGAGGCTGTGTAATGTGGCTAGATTTAGGAGGCGAATACGATAGTCAAAAATTATTTTTACTTGCTCTTGAGGTTGGTATTAGTATTACCCCTGGGCTTATTTTTTCAGCCTCTAATAAGTATAAAAGCTGCGTAAGGTTAAGTTATGGTGTGCCGTGGAGCGAGCAGATAGAGCAAGCAATAGTTACATTGGGCAAGCTTACTTTATTAGCTAAAAAGTAATACCAATCTGCTTATATATGGGGTCTATTTAACGTTAAGAAAATTACGCTAGAACTAGGCAAAAGTTTTTGTATCTAGTTGTTCTAAATAAAAAATTTTTAACGAAGTTATAGTGCAATTTAATTCGTTAAATTGATCAAAGATTTATGCAGGTTGGTATAACTTTGGGAAACACAAAAAAGCAGCATTTAAGTAAACTTAAGTGCTGCCAAAGGGATGTTAAATAACGTTTGCTGTACTAATTCTGTTTAAAGCTAAATAACTGGTAACCTTTAAGCTCTGGCACTTGCATTACTAATTGCTCTTCTTGTTTTGCAATATCAGCAAAGTTTTCACATAAAGAGTTAGCTCTCTCTTCAAGTGCGCTTGCATGTAGCTCTACTTTTTCTTCTATTTGTGCACCCATATTTTCCATGCGTTGTTCAAAGGCATCCATATCGCCGCCTGAACCAAGTAACTCAGAACCTAAAGCCACTAAAATGCTGCCCATTGATTGCATTACTGCTGATTCAACCGCTGTTTCTATCTGCTGCTCAAATTGTTGTTCAAAGTTTTCGCCAAATTGATTAAAACTTTGTTGGCCCATTACAAATGTACCTTGCTGGTAAAATGTATTTTCTACCTCAATTTTAATGTCGTCCATAAGCTCAGACATATTATCAAGACCGTCAATATTAAATGCATTGCCTACTTCTTCTAATGCTACACCGGCAATTTTAACACCCTCTAACGCTATATTAGCTACTTCAGGTAATTGAGTGCGTAAGCTGTCAGAGTACTTATTCAGTGCTTCGCGTTGTGAGCTATTAAGCGCTACAAGCTCGCCATTTACGGTTAAGTCACCATGGGTATTAAATTGCATAGTTTTATTATTGGCAGTAAAAATTTCTAATTCGTTTGGTTTAATACGTACATCGTTTTTAAATTCGACGTTACATTCATCGTTACTAAATGAAATTGCAGAATCGTTGTCGTTATGAGCCATAGCGGCTGGCGTACAAATTAATGCGCTAACTAATAGTAATTTTTTCATGTTTGTTCTCTACTTTTTGTTGATGACGATTAATTAATAACAAGTTTGATGCCAGTTTTATTTTTCCATAAAAAACAATTGATTAAGTGTTTTTCTTCATTTTTTAGCAAGTCAAAAAAATTAATAAATAGCTATTTTTTAGTCAAATTGGCTAACTAATAAAAATTAATAAATTTTATTTATCGATACGATAAAAAACTCTCACTTTCCTCAATTCAAATTTAGCGCTATTTATTCACATTACTGACATGAAGACTATTTACAGTAGTCGCGTGGCTTTATTTTGATGTTAATTTGCAGAGCACTTTGGCATTAAACATTTTTAATTTTACCGGCTATTGCGATAATAAAATCCTTGGTTGGTCTCAAACACTTTATGGAGTGGGTTGTGGGTAAGACATTTAGTTACGATGCGCTAGATGACGATTTTGTTGAAGACGAGTACGAAATGCTCGGACGTAATCAACACGATAAGAACAAGCAAAAGGTTAAAAAGAAGTTGGAAGACTACCTTGAGCAAAAACGCTTGCGTAAAAATCTAGGCGAAGACGATTTAAGCGATTACACCGATTAAATTTCACTAGTATAAATAAAATACCAATTAATATTGAGAGTTTAAATGTGCAGTTATGCGTATGTTTAAGTTTCAGTAGTATTGGCAATAAAGAGGCCTTGCGCCTCTTTATTACTTTTCAAAGCGTGCTTTTAGCCTGTGCCAAAGCTTTTTGAATTGTAAGTTCTAGCTTTTCGGGTTTAGTAAAAGGTGCATAACGTTTAATTGGTGTACCATCTGCGGCAATTAAAAATTTAGTAAAATTCCACTTTATTTTACGTGTTAAAAAACCAGGTAAAGCCGATTTCAAGTGACGAAATACAGGATGTGCATGCTCACCGTTTACATCTACTTTGGCCGCCATTAAAAAGCTCACACCAAAATTAATTAAGCACCCTTGCTCTATTTGTGTTGCGTCGCCGGGTTCTTGCTGACCAAATTGATTGCACGGAAATCCCAGAATAACTAAACCTTGGCTGGCATATTTATTATGCAAAGCTTGAAGCGACTCGTATTGGTAGGTAAATCCACATTTACTTGCGGTATTAACAATAAGCACAACCTTCCCTTCAAAATCATTAAAGTTGATAGGTTGACCCTGCAAGCTTGTTGCGCTTAATTGATGGAATTTGTGCATATTGGCGTCTTTTTATTGTTGTTAGCCGCATTTTAACCTGAGTGCAGTATTTCATAAAGTATAAAGATCGCACTAATTTAAAATTAGAAATAGCCCCATACCGGCAAGCGTAGTGTAATAAATATTATGTGTTTTGTAGGCAACAATAATGGCGACTATTGCTGCGCTTAAATAAGGGTTTTGCCAGTTTAAGTTAATGCCATCTTCATTCAAAAACACGATAGGCACCCAAATTGCTGTAAGCACTGCTGGTGCGCTAAAGCTTAAAAATTGCTGCATTTTAGGGCCTACTTTAAACGGCAAAGCACGGTGTAAAAATAAATAACGCGTAAAAAATGTAATGCACGCCATGAGTAAAATAGTCGTCATCATGGCGTTACTTCCTTTTTAGTGGTTAGTCTTGCTGTGCTGTAACCTGCGGCCATTGCCAGCAGCGCTGAGCAAACAAGCCATAACTCAAATCCTGTGCTTTTTAAAAGCGTTGCGCTAATGCCTGCTACAATTACCGTAACGAGTGAGGCCAAATTTTTAATGCCCGGAATAACCAAAGCTATAAACGTGGCAGCAATGGCAAAGTCGAGCCCTAAATTAGTTAAGTCGGGCAGCATTGTGCCTGCTACAATGCCAATTAACGTCCAAATATTCCATGCAATATAAAAGCTAAAACCAGCGCTCAATGCGTATATTAAACGTGTTTTTGTTCTGTACGCTTTTCTATGGTGAGAAAATGCAAATAGCTCATCGGTTAATACAAAACTTACTGGTAAGCGCCAACGCATAGGTTGGTCAATTACCTTATGACGCACAGCTAAACCGTATAAAAAGTGCCGAGAGCTAATAATAAATGTTGTGAATAAAATTGTGAGCAATGGTGTGTTGCCCGCCATAAGTTCAATCGCAACAAGCTGTGCAGAGCCTGCAAAGACTAATAACGACATTGCTTGGGTTTCTAGTGCACTAAAGCCATTTTGAATCGCTAAAGAACCACATAAAATGCCCCAAGGAACAACAGCTAAACACAGTGGTAGCATATCTAAAAAGCCTTTTAAAATAGCTTTTTTAACTGGTTGCATGATATTTACTCGCACGGCTTGTAGAATGGCTCATAAGGATACCTTAATATTATGATGTTAAAGTAGTTAACGAATTAGATAATACTGTTTTTTTAAGGATAGGCGCAATGACGACGTTAAAAGTGTGGGATGGGTTTATTAGATGCTTTCATTGGTTTTTGGTTGTAAGTATTGCGGTGCTTTATTTTAGTATTGAAGAGGGCATGATTGAGCTTCATTTTGTTGCTGGGTTCTTTACTTTAGCACTCATCGTAACGCGTTTAATATGGGGCATTATCGGAAGTGAAACCGCGAGATTAAGTGGGTTGCTGCACTCTCCTCGTGCTATTTTAAAGGCACTAAAGACACCAAGCGACTCGCTAGGTCATTCAGCACCTGGCAGTTGTATGGTAATGGTATTTTTTATAATTATAATTACGCAGCTTATTACCGGGTTAATGAGTAGTGATGGCATTTTAACTGACGGCCCGCTTGCTCAATATGTGTCTAGCGATACGATTGATTTTGCAAATTGGCTACATGAGCTGAATTTTGACATTTTACTTTATGCTATTGGTCTACATGTATTAGCTATTATTGTTTATAGAATAAAAGGTAAGCCGCTAGTTAAGGCGATGATCACAGGCTCAAAAGAGTTAAAAGCGGATGACTCTGAGGCTAAAGTAACAAAAGCGTCTTGGCCTGCGTGGCTAATATTTATATCTTTATTGGTGTTGCTGATATTTACGTGGGCAAAAGAACCTTTAACTTATTTATTTAGTTAAAAACACATTAAACCAACCTTAAAGGGTTGGTTTTTATTTTTGGTTACATTCTTTTGTTTGATTGTTATGCGGGGCCGAATTATAATCGCCGCATTGCTGGCAAACTAATCGAAAGATTAGGGCGCAAAGTTTCCGGTCTAAGGCTTTTTATAAAGCTATGGTAGCGGGACTACTGCATAACGTGTTGTTATGTATCACTTGCCCTCAGTGTATTTTTTGTGTATCCATAGTGTATGGATAAGATTTTGTAACTCTTAAGGTGTTGCCGTGTTTATGCATACGTCGTTGGCCTGTGGAAAGTGGTCAACAATAGGTTGCTTAAATCATCATACCCAATTGTTTATTGGCGATGTGGTGAGTGTAACCTTTTATGACATGCAAGGAGAGCTAGTTAGTTTATCATTTGATTACAAAATCACCTCGCTTGAACAAGGTGAACCTCACGCATGGCCACGTTTAGTTGCCGAGCATATTAACGTTCATGTACCCCTTGTTAGCGCAGGTAAAATGACCGAACAAGGTTTAATTGTAGCCTATAGAAACAATGAAATTTTTGCTTTGCAAAGCAGTGGTATATGTAAAGCGCATGTCGATTTTCATTGTATTGCAAAATGCGATGAGCGTGTTGTTAATAACCTTGATACTTATGATTACGTGTACCCTGAAAATTGTGAAAACTATAATGCGGGTACAAAGGTATTGCAGCCAAAAACAGGGCATGTTTATCAATGTAGGCCTTGGCCATTTAATGAGTTTTGCCGCGCGAGTGACGATAAAAAGTTTATGTTCGAGCCCGGTATTGGACAAAGTTGGGCTATGGCTTGGCAGCAAATATAAGGCTGTTAGTGAATTATCTTCCCAAAGGTATAGCGGTTTTAGTAATGAAGCGTTTACCGTTTTAGCCCATCCAACTATTGGATGGGCTTTTTTATTTTTATGATAAACTGTAAATCACGTTATTTTTTTAATTGGTTTTGTTGTGTCTCGTCCTGACTACTCTTTAAGTTTATTACCTAATTTCCCGATTGCTAAACAGCAAGCCCATACATTAAGTACTCATAATAAAATACGCACTGATAATTACTATTGGATGCGTGATGACGATCGTCAGGATGAGCAAGTACTTGCACATTTACATGCTGAAAATGCATATTGTGATGAACAGTTAGCTGCAATGAAGCCACTCCAAAATACACTTTTTGAAGAGTTAAAAGCACGCATTGTAAAAGACGATAACTCGGTACCCGTTAAAGACGGGAAATACTGGTATCACTCAGAAGTTCGTGGTGATGATGAGTACTCTCGCCATTATAGAAGCACGAGCATAAAGGCTGATGATAAAGAGCTTTTACTCGATGTGAATATATTAGCTGAGGGATTTGAGTTTTTTGAGCTAGGAGAAGTCGCACTAAGCCCATGCGAGCAGCTTATGGCTTACTCTGAAGATACTGAAGGTCGTCGTATTTATAATGTTCGCTTTAAAAGCTTAACGACCGGTGAAATGCTACCTGATGTACTTGAAAATACAGAAGGGCAGGTTGTTTGGGCTAACGACAATAAAACTGTTTTTTATGTAAAAAAAGATTTAAAAACGCTACTAGGATACCAAGTATTTAGGCATGAGCTTGGCAGCGAGCAAAGCCAAGATGTAATGGTTTACGAAGAGCAAGACAGCAGCTTTTTTATGGGGCTTGGTAAAAGCCGCGACGAAGGCCTAATTATTATTGATTTAGCATCGACAGAGACCAACGATACATGGGTGCTTGATGCTAATAAGCCCACTGATGAATTTAAAGCATTAATGCCGCGTGAAGATGGCCACGAGTTTGACGTAGATAAGCTAGGTGACACATTTTATATTGTGACTAACTGGCAAGCTAAAAACTTTAGATTAATGACGGCAACAAACGAAACGATTGCTGATAAAACACAATGGTTTGAGCATACAGCTCACAGAGAAAATGTACTGCTTGAAGGTGTTGAGTTATTTAATGACTTTTTGGTATTGAGTGAACGCGAGCAAGGGCAAGCTCGATTCGTAGTTGTTAATAGGTTAGGGGATCGTATGGCACTTGAGTTTGCCGATCCTTGTTATTATGCTGCAATAGCAATGAACCCAGAGCCAGACACTCGCACTGCGCGTATTTATTACTCAAGTTTAACAACACCAGGCTCTTTATATGATGTTGATTTAGCAACTGGCGAAAAAACACTACTTAAACAGCAAAAAGTACTCGGTAGTTTTAATGCCGATGACTATCAGTCGGAGCGATTAATGGTAACTGCTCGCGACGGAGTTAAAGTACCTGTATCTGTTGTTTATCGAAAAGACAGCTTTAAAAAAGATGGCACAAATCCGTTATTTCAATACGGCTATGGCGCCTATGGCTATACGATTGATCCTAGTTTTTCTAGTTCGTCACTGAGCTTGCTCGATCGTGGCTTTGTTTATGTTATTGCGCATGTTCGAGGCTCTGAAATGCTAGGTCGCGAATGGTATGAGCAAGGTAAAAAAGAGCATAAACAAAATAGCTTTAGTGACTTTATTGATGTGACAAAAGCGCTTGTTGATCAAGGTTATTGTGATAGCAATAAGGTGTTTGCCTCAGGCGGCAGTGCCGGTGGCCTATTAATGGGGGCGGTTGTAAACCAGGCACCAGAGTTATATTGCGGTGTTGGCTGTCATGTACCATTTTTAGACGTATTAACCACAATGCTTGATGAAAGTATTCCACTCACAACAAATGAATACGATGAATGGGGTAATCCAAATGAGCCTCAATTTTATGATGTGATAGAAGCTTACTCGCCTTATGACAATATTAGCGCACAAAACTACCCGAACATACTCGTTACTACCGGTCTTCATGACTCACAAGTACAGTATTGGGAGCCTATGAAGTGGGTTGCAAAAATGCGTGAACTTAAAACAGACAGTAATATTTTAGTATTTAAAACCGATATGGATGCAGGTCATGGCGGTGCATCAGGTCGTTTTAAAAGCTTAGAAGAAAAAGCCCTCGAAATGACCTTTTTTATTGCGCTGTTAAATTAACTGCAAAATCGGAAAATTGTATTACTCTATATATAGACGTTGATATATATAAGGTAATTTATGTTTGGAGCACATGGCGAATTTCAGATTTGTTCACAGCCCCCTCATATGTATTTAAAATTGAAGGGGAGCTTTAACAATGAAGGTATAACATCATTAACTAATGGTGTTATTCAAGAATTGAGCACTCACCCTGAAAATACGATTAAGTTTGTGATTGTTAACTTAAAAGAGTTTGAACTGTTAACTTTAGATAGTCTTGATTCGTTAGAGGCCTATTTTGCGGGTGTAAAAGAACGTGGCTATCAACGAGTTGACTATATAAACATTAATATCATAGCTAAAAACATGTTTGAAAAAGTATGGAAAAATAGCGATGTAGAAGTTAATTTTTATAAAGATACTGAAAGCTATTTATTAGTGCATCCAAGTGATAGTTATATAAAACAGAACTGGTAATTAATATGAGTATTATAAACCGCTACTGAAGAGGGCTTATAATACTCTCTAAACACCCTTTATAGCGCCTTGAAAGGTTTAAGCACATATCGTTTTTAAGTCTGACTTTATAATCGCCACTGTCAGTAGGCATCAGTTCGCAGATAGCTTGTTTTCTTACCAGCGTTGAGCGATGAATACGAATAAACCCTTCTGGCTCTAGCTGCTGTTCAATATTTTTCATGGTTTCGCGGTGTAATACCGGTGTACTACCTTGGGTAAAATGCAGCTCTACATAATTGCCCGCACCATTAATCCAAATAATATCTTTTATATCAATTAGCCTTACCTTACCTACATCTTTAACTACGATATGTGATGATGGTTTTTCGGTTTGTGTGCTTTGTTGATATTGACGTTCGGCCGCGCTTGCAATCGGGCAAAGGTGAATCAGTTTATCAAAGCATTTATCGATACGTGGTGCAGTTGAATCTACTATTAAAAAATCAACAGCGCCAACTTCAAAAGCAAAACTCGCAAAATGACCCGACTGGGCAATAATGACTAACTTAAGCTTTTTAGCTAGCTCTGTTAAATGCACTATTTGCATAGGGTCAGCCAGATTAGTTAGTTCGTAAAACAGTACGTTGTATTGATCTGTATCTATCTGATCTAATCTGTTTGCCTGAATAAAAGATTGAGATTCAAAGTGTCGGTGCTCTTGCACGCGCTTTGTTAAAAATGTTGCAAACTTAGTGTTACTAACAAAAGTTAATGCATGAAAAGAAGCGACCATTATTTTATTTCTCTTGCTGTATATAATAATAAAGACCGTGCTTAGCGGAAAAACTGTTATGAAAAGTACAATATATTTATAAAATAATTGTGACGTACTAATTCGTCCCATCAAACTAGCTATTCATACCAAAGATTACGCCTAATAAATAACGTACGTAGAGTGTTTAAATAAATCCCCTTACTGTAATCCGCGAAGTAACTATTTAGTTACAAAAATAACAATTCAGGGGAATTATATGACATTAACTAACAAAGGTAGCGCGCGATTATTTAAAAAATCGTCGTTAACAGTTGCGCTAAGCAGCGCTATACTTGCAAGCATTTCATTTCAAGGTGTGGCTGCAGAAGATGACGAAATTACTAAAATAGAACGTGTACAAGTTACAGGCTCTCGCATTCGTTCAGCTGAGGCGATGTCATCAGCGCCTATTCAAGTTGTAGATAGCACAGCAATCGACGCATCTGGTTCATTAAATATTCAAGATTTACTACTAGATAATCCAGCATTTGGTTCACCGGCAATCAGTCGTACTAACTCAAACTTTAGTACAGCTAGTGCAGGTGTTGCGACTGTAGATTTACGTAATTTAGGTTCTAACCGTACATTGGTATTAGTTAACGGTCGTCGTTATGTATCAGGTGTACCAGGTAGCTCTGCTGTCGATTTAAACACTATTCCGAGCCAATTTATTGAACGTGTTGAAATTATGACAGGTGGTGCTTCATCTGTTTATGGCTCTGACGCTGTTGCTGGTGTAGTTAACTTTGTTTTAAAAGATGACTTTGAAGGCGTTGAGTTTGATGGTCAGTACGGTGAATCGAGTGAAGGTGATGATGAGTCACGCCAATTTAACTTTACCTCAGGCTTATCAAGCTCAGATGGTAAAGGACACGCAATGTTTCACCTTGGTTACTCTGATCAAGGCGCTGTTTTCTCACGTGACCGTGATCGCTCAGCGGTAGACCAATTTTCAGGTATTTTCTTCGAAGATGATCCAGTAGCAAATCCAGGTTCTGTATTTGATGCAGTAAGCCCGTTTTTATCTTCATTTCCACCACAAGGTCGTTTTAGCGCTGGGGATGAAACATTTACGTTTAATGATGCAAACAACCTACAAAACTCATTTAGTACTAATGGCGGCGATGGCGTAGCTGCAAATGGTTTTAACCGAAGCGGTGTACGTACAATAGCAATACCTACAGAACGTTACTTATTTGCCTCAAATGGTAGCTACGAGTTAAGCGACAAGCATAGCTTTTTTTATGAAGGCACTTACGCTGCAACAACAACCGTTTCTGAATTAGAGCCATTTCCTTTTGCCTCTGACGACATTTATGCAAATGGCCAGGTACCAATTGAATTTAATGTAAATGGTGAGCTTTTACGTAACGCGTTTGTTCCAGACGATATATATAACGCAGCAACCGATACCGACGGTGATGGCGCACGAGATATCTTCTTTGCAAAACGTTTAAGTGATATCGGTAATCGTGGAGCACGAGCAGAGCGTGATACATTCCGTTTAGCACTTGGTTTTCAAGGTGAAATAGCCGATGGTTGGTTTTACGATACTTACTATGTATACGGTAAAACAAAAGAGCAACAAGTTTCAGGCGGTCTAGTTAATGTACAAAGCTTCCGTCAAGGTTTAGAAGCTGTGATCGATAGCCAAGATTTAGATGGTGATGGTATTACTGATGAGGCTATCTGTATCGATGCGACAGCACGTGGCTTTAATTGTGCACCAGTAGACATTTATGGTTTTAATTCGTTATCGCAAGGTGCTATTGATTTTGTAAGTGCACCTAGTTCGCTTTCAACGTCGGTTGAGCAAGAAATCATTGGTGGTAATATTTCAGGTGATTTATTTGATTTACCAGCAGGTACGGTAGGTATTGCAGCTGGTTTTGAATACCGCGAAGAATTTTCACGCAGTGAATTTGATGCACTACAGCAAGCAGGTCTTAATGCGGGTAATGCAATCCCAGCAACAGAAGGCTCGTTTGATGTAACTGAGTATTATGTAGAAGCAAATATCCCTGTGCTTGATACTGTAACAATGAACGCAGCTGTTCGTTTATCTGACTATTCAACTGTAGGTAGCACTGAAAGTTGGAATGTGGGTGTTGATTGGGAAGTAATGGATAGCTTACGTTTACGTGCTACTCGTGCTCGTTCAACACGTGCTCCAAATATCGATGAACTATTTTCTCCGCCTTCACAAACTTTCCCAAGTGGCTTAAACGATCCATGTTTAGGTGTTACTAATAGTGGCGGTGGTGCTGCTGGTGATGCTTGTCGAACAGATGGTGGTGTTACAACTAATATCGCTTCAAATGGTGAGTTCACGCTTAACCAGTCTGACTTACAAGGCATTAGTGGCTTTAACCGTGGTAACCAAGATTTAAAAGAAGAAGTTGGTGACTCTGTAACAGTAGGTTTAGTATTTACACCAGAAAACCTAATATCAGGACTAGATATTACGCTTGATTACTTTGATATCGAAATTACAGATGCAATAGTATCAACACCTCGTCAGTTTATTCTTGACCAATGTTATGGCGGCGGCGATACAAGCTTTTGTGACTTTGTAACTCGTCGTAGTGCGCCATCAGGTAATAATAGTGCTGGTTCACTAGAATTTATCGACAGTGGTGTATCTAACAGTGGTGGTTTAGGTACAGAAGGTGTTGATTTAACACTAACGTACTCTGCTGATATTGGTCCTGGTGCGTTTAGAACTCGTCTTGCTTATACTTACCTAATCGATGGTTATAGCATTCCACTTCCAGGCGCTGATAAAGATGAGTTTGCTGGAGAAATTGGTGCATCAGAGCATAAAGCTAACTGGAACTTTGGTTATAAACTTAACGACTTTGATTTTAACTGGAGCTTAACTTACATTGGCGCTGCAGACTTTGATGATCAATTCTTAAGTGGTTTTGGTATTGCTCCAGGTGGAGTAGGGATTGGTTCAGTAACGTATCATGATGTTCAAGCAAGTTACCATATCAGCGATTCAACAGAGCTTTACGCTGGTGCAAGTAACTTATTTGATAAAGAGCCACCACGCATTTTATCGGGTGTGAGCGGTTCAAGTACTGGTACTGAAACTGATGCTGGTACGTACGACCCAATTGGTCAATCATTCTACATAGGTTTTAGAAGTAAATTCTAACCAACAATAACGACACTAATATAGTTACTTAATTAGTTACGTTCACAAAGCCTCAGTATCGCTGGGGCTTTTTTATTGGAAAAAATAATAAGAGCAGTAATGCTTATACATTGTTTATCCCAATATATGAGCATTGTGCCCACTTAAACCAAAAACAACGCCACTGGTAACAGGGGCGTTGTTTAGTATTGGGAGGAGACTAATATAGTAACCGAATCGCTTGATTATTTAACGATTTATCCCTATTTGTGGCCCTCTTCATTGAGGGCTTTTTTTTGCTGGTTTAGTCTAAGTAAGCCTTTAGCATCCAAACCAATTTTTCTTGCTCTGAGATGTAATCGCTCATTAGTGAGGCTGTACCTTCATCGTCTGCATCACCAGCTTGGCTTAAAATATCACGCTGCATGTGAATTAATGTGCTGTAACCAGCAAGTAGGTTTTCTACGGCTGTAACGCCATCACTAATACCTTTAGCTTCTTTAATTTTACTTACTTCAAGGTAATCAGAAAATGCATGTAGAGGTGCGCCATCTAACGTTAAAATACGTTCTGCAACTTCATCTACTTTTAGAAGTAGTAAGTTATAAATTTCTTCAAACTTAACGTGTAGTTCAAAAAAGTTACGGCCTTTAATATTCCAGTGAAAGCCACGCGCGTTCATGTATTGAATCTGGTAGCTACTCAATAATGTATTGAGTGACTTTATGATGTCTTCGCTTTTTGCGCTGTTTAGACCAATTGCGTTTACATGTGACATAACTTGCTCCTGAATAACCGTTTGTTTGTGAACTTGTGATAAGTATTACTAATTTCGATAAATTAGTAAAATCGTTTAAATGTATCTAGTTAATAGTTTTAACCTATTAGCTGTTTTTGATACCTATATTCACTTTAGACTATTAATAGAAGTGGGTCTGATTAATAAAAATACTACCCCTCAAAAGTAAATAAACCTCAAAAGTATATAAATCATGATCTAAAACAAACTTTATTCAAGGTAATAACTTAGCTATTTTTTTATTGATGCAGGTCAAAAATCATTCACCCTAACGGCGCATAATAATGTTGTCGAAATAATTAGGAGAGATAACATGCATGCAAAAACAGCGAAACAAAATAAAGCAGAGTTAATAGTGGTAGGAATTGCAGTCATCGCATTTGTACTTGGGTTAGTAGCGCACTTAGCGGGTGCAAGCTTTGCGAACTCAGATTTTTTTGGCTACATTGCGGCGCCGATTCCGCTTATATTGGCAGTGGTATTTTTAATTAGTTATAAAATAGCAGCCAATGCTGAGGATTAATCTTTCTCGTTTAAGCACTTTAAAATGTAATCGAGTACTTGGCGCGAGTAAATCATACTGGTATGGCTTAAATGAAACACTTTATGTTCGGCCATACCTTTAAGTTTGGTTTCATCTAGTAATACAGTGCCATCTGACTGGCTACCTTTGACTATTAAGGGCATAAGCCCAATAGGTAAATCGCCCGCAATACTGTAAAGCTTAGCTTTAAAAGGCCAATTACCATTTTTAGTGAGTAAAAATTCAACACTATTTTTTAAAAATGATTCAAACCCTTTTTGTTTCATTTTTTGCGCTATATGGCTGCCTTTATGTGGAGTACCCAGTGTAATTACCTTCGTAACATTCTGGCTAGCAGGGGAGTTTGCCTCTAGGTAAGCACGTGCAATAAGCCCTCCCATTGAGTGGCATACAAGCGCTGCAGGTTCGTTAGAAATACACTCATCAATTTGTGCAAATATGGTATCGCGGTGAGGGTCGAGCGTATTATAGGTAATGTTTAATACCGTCATCCCCGATTCTTCAAGTCGTGAACAAAGTGGGCGCATAACAAAGCCAGACATATACAAGCCATGTAAAACAATAACGTGTTTAACTTTCATATGCTCCCTAATACCAATTTTATTAAAAACATGATCATTCTAGCGTATTAAATAATCCGCTACCTGCGTTAAAAATTATTTATATAGAACAACTATATGTCATAATTTTCGCCTTGTTATCGACTTATTTATTTGTCGCTATAATAGATAACTAATTTAATGCAATTGGTATAACTACCGTAATTACATTAACTGTAGCGGTTTTATTTCAATATTGGTTGTATCGGTATTTACCCATACTTCACCATCTTGAATGGTAATGGCGAGCTTAATTCCACGATCAACCAAAGCAGCAAGTGCTTGTGTTGCTGCATAATCAAGGCTAAAAATACTTAGATTTTTAAATTCATACAATTTAGGTTGGTGTTTTTGCCACCAAATTGCTTGATTGTTTTCACCGTAAGTATATAGCACCACTTTTTTAGATTTATTACAGGCTTTTTTAAGGCGTTTTTCATCTGGTAAGCCAAGTTCAATCCATAGTTCTATTTCTTCACTATAGCTTACATGCCAAAGTTCAGGCTCATCATCAGCGCTTAATCCTTTAGTAAATTCTAAACCATCACAGCTATTTAGCGCAAAAGCGAGTAAGCGAATCATCAACCGTTGATCGGTCTCTGATGGGTGTTGAGCCAAGGTTAAATTAAAATCTTGATAAACGTGGCGGTCCATATCGCTAAGCGATAACTGCACTTTCATAATGGTGGATTTAAGAGCCATAACAACTAATCTGAAAAAATTTGCGTCAGTATAGCGCAATTAAATGAATTGCCAGTTAAAATAGCGGTTAATTATACGTTAGGAGTTAAAAATGGCTATCCAGTGGTTCCCTGGGCATATGAATAAAGCCCGCAATGAAATTAAAGAAATAATGCCACAAATGGATGTGATCATTGAAGTGCTTGATGCGCGCATTCCCTACAGTAGTGAAAACCCGATGGTGGCAACCTTGCGTGAAGGTAAGCCGGTCATCAAAATTTTGAACAAAGCTGATTTAGCTGATCCTAAAATGACTCAAATCTGGAAAGATTATTTTGAGCAAGAAAATGGTGTTAAAGCGATTTCTTTTGGACATGATAAAGCAGCTGAAGTAAGTCGTATAAATGAGCTTTGTAAAAAGTTAGTGCCGCATAAAGTGGGTGCAGATAAGCAAATTAAAGCCATGATAATGGGTATTCCTAACGTGGGTAAATCTACGTTAATTAATGTACTGGCTGGACGTATAGTTGCAAAAACAGGTAATGAACCTGCGGTAACCAAAGCACAACAACGCATTAAGCTTGAAGACGGTATTATGCTTTACGATACGCCAGGTATGCTTTGGCCAAAAGTAGAGAATGAAAACTCAGGTTATCGTTTAGGCGCTACCGGTGCCATTCGTGATACGGCGCTTGAGTATGAAGAAGTAGCAAGTTACACAGCTGAGTACTTATTGCGTGCATACCCTGAGCTTTTAAAAGCGCGTTATAAAATAGACGAATTACCAGAAAGTGATTGGGAATTTGTTGAAATGGCAGGTAAAAAACGCGGTTGTATTCGTGGTGGTAACCAAATAGACACATATAAAATGTCTGAAATACTAATCAACGAATTACGCGACGGTATTATTGGCCGTATTACTATGGAAACTCCGCAAATGCGTGAGGAAGAAGAAGTAATGGTTGCTGGTTTACGCGCCGCTGCAGAAGCTAAAAAAGCAGCTAAAGAAGAAGAAAAGCTTCAACGCCGAGCGCGAGCTCGTAAAAACCGTCGTTAATATTTAACCAGAGTTCAGGTTATTTAATTAAAGAGATTTAGTTTTACTAAATTACAGACATAAAAAAAGCCCGTAAGGGCTTTTTTAGTTTCATATCTACCGTCACCGATATGAGCAATGTAGCAAGTAAAATAGTAGGGCGGTTACTCATCATCAACATCAAGGGGCGTTGCGGTTCATAACAAGTAACCATAGCTGTTTACGTGCGCCACACGTTGTTTCAGGGTCGAGAAACAAATCAATTCATTCCTTAACAAGTGGTATGCAATCCGTCTTGTTGATATTGATTATCAGTTAGATCTAACTGTCTGTCAACACCTAAATGCAAATAATTCCTATTATCTCTTTGTTTGTTTTGTAAGCTAATGTTAAGTATGAAAAAGAATAATAATCTAAGCTGTTTGACTAATCAGTAGAGCTTTAATTCGATATATCTAATAGTGATTTTTATTTATTAGAGCTAATCGATTAATGCAGGAGAGAGGTTTTCGTTTGTATTTTAAGCTTAGAGTCTTAAGGCTGTGTCTTTGGAAAAGTTTAGCGAGCTTTAATGTGAATGCTCTATAATGTTTAGACATAAAAAAAACCCAGTAATTGGTAGGTCCAACTATTGGGGTTACTTCATTTACTGCGCATTTTTAATTGGTATTATACTATTGGTTATTAGCGTAGTAGGCGTTTTCACCACTTACGTTTGTTTTTAACAAATCATTTTTTCTTTGTAACTCTCTAAGAATAACGATTCGCTTAGCTGGAATATTAAGATTGTTTAAGCGAGGAAAGCTATGCTGAGGGATCAGTAATGCTTTATCCCAATTACTAATAATAATATCGTAAGAGTCTCGGTGCTTAGGACCTGTTACATCAGTAATGTCATAATTATCGATGGTAAAAAGAGCTGTTTTTTTATTTTTTAACTTATTGAGTAAATCGTTATCTGCATACAAACTCAGGTGAGCAAGTAAATCATTATTAAAGTCATTAAAATATGCTTTTTTATCTTTATACATGGTCGATACATTAAGAAGGTTACTGCTGTAATTAGTGCCTCTATTTGAATTAATAAATTCTTGAGCGTTATCAATTAATGAAGGCATTAAGTTATTAGCGGTGTATGCCTGAGTTCTAATATTTGGTGAACCGATATAGCCTTTATATAAGCCATACATTACAAGAAGGTTATTTTTATTTAATGGCATTAATATTTTGTATTCAATGTCATCTAAACTAAGTTCTTGTCCGTTATATGTGAATAGCTTTTTGTAAAAGAAGCTGCTTTTATCAGCCACGTCATAAGATAAACTATTTGTGTCTTTTGGGTAGCGCTGAGCTAATTCATTTATTACTGCTACATTATGTAGATTCAGCCAAAATGCAGTTTGTTCTTCATTACTTAATTTACTAAGTTGGTTATTTGCTAAATAACTAAGAAGATTACTTTGTATAGCTGCAATTGATTTTGTTAATTCTGGATCATCAATAAATTGCTCATAATAAAAGCGGTTTGCTTCTGCATCAGTCGCTCGGTTACTTCCGAGGTTAGGACCTTGCTCATTTTCATCATAGGAAATGTACGATCTATCTGAACGAGCCAATTCAAGAACAGAGGCTTCTAAAACAGTATTGTATTGAGAGTAGTCAACTGCAAAATTAGCAGTCACTTGATTCTTACTGTTTAAAGAATTTGTTGTATTGCTACTTTCAGCAAAGCACGGGGCTGACAGCAACGTACTCAGTATTATAGATTTAGCTATTAATTTGATCATATTATTTCCCTCGATGATTATATCCAATATCGCTCACGGCTGTTTGTTTTATGAACAAAACAATAATATGCATTAAATTAAGCTTAGTCAAATTACTGTAATTTATTGGCTGTTATACGTAAATTAATTTGCTTTACGAGTACTTTATCTTGTTTGTTAAAACGTCCTACAATAAGCAAAAAATCACTACCGTCAGTTTTTATTACTTTAATACTTGTATTATCAAGTTTGGTTTTACCGTATGTGGTTTCTATTTTTTCTATGTCTTTAAAGTGACTAAGATCCGATTCAAGCCTGCCGTCATCGTTTTTGTAGTAACTAAAAATATAGTTCTCGGTTATTCCGTTACCGTCTTCTCGGTAATCAAATACTGCATCGCTATAAAAATAAAGTATTTCTTCGTTTTCAGGTGTTAGGCGATTACGTTTTAAAAAGTGTACTTGGTAAGACCATAAACTATCGCCTTTTATAATTGCGGCATTGGGTAAAATATTTACTTCTTGAAGTACGCCTAAAAATAATAGAGGTGCAAACGCAAGCGAGATTAAATACTGTCTAATTCGCCAGTACGAGTTGTAATGTAGGGCTTCTTTACTTGTATCGGTTTGTTCAATGTAACTAACTAGAGGCAACCATAAAAATGGCATTATACAAATCACTATGGTTGCGTATTCGTCCATACGATAAGCAAAGACGCTGGCGAGTATCATTAGCCAGAGTGTTAAGGCAGTCCAGTTAGGCATTACTCTATTTTTGTTTAACTGTTGTTGGCTGTGCTCTGCAAGTGCGAGATACAAAGGGTAATACCATAAAAACGCAAATATACCTCGAGCAATAGGCATAATACTTGAGTTATCGCGCTCTTTAATGGCTTTAAAGTTACGATAACTCCAATAATTAACAAATATGCCTAAACTTAAAATACTGTAAATAATAAACTTACTTACAGATACTGCATAAAATGGACTATCTTCAAATTTCACTTTTTTTGCTGACTCTAATCGCCAATCGGCAAAAAAGAATATGAGTACTAAAATATAGCCAGCCAACACATATTTAAGCCAACTATAACCAAAGCTATCTAGCACATCAGCTGCTGTTTGAGGTGTTTCGGTCGTTTCCGCGTATTTTAGAATAGGGTAATGGGTTGCTGATATTAACTTTTTACGCTGTGCTAAATAATCATCTATTTGAGCGGCTTTAATATGATCTTGTTTTGCGTAATAGTCATAACTCAGTGTTAAAACATTATCATTAAATTCAGTCGTTGTTTTTAGGTTGAAGTAGTCGTTATCAATTTCTTGTTGATCGCTATCAAATCCCCAACCTTTTTCTGCAAAATGCAGTTTTATTGTGGTGTTAATTATATTGGGGTAGCCAAAGTAGAGTGGGTCGGTGCGATTTACCTGCTTTGGTTCGTAAACGCTATTTTGTATTTCATTCGCGTAAAAACTAGCTTCGTAGCCTTCGTCTGTTTTTTCCCAAAATTCACTAATTAAATACGATTCTTTGGTTATTAGTTTACCCGTTTGTTCTTGTTCACTAATAGTCATTGCTTCATTGATTGATAGACCATTTAAAAAGCCTTGGTAATACTCGAAATAAGATTTAGCAACGCTATTTAGACCACTGCTGGCTATATTGCTTCTTCGGTTAATAGCTTCAAATTCAGCATAAGTGTACTGGGTTTCAAAACGTGATGGCTCAGATACTTTTTCAGCAATAAAAAAGTTATCTTCTACAGATACATTTGTATGTACAGGTTTTTGCGCCATTGAAGTTAAAGTGGTTTCACCTTTATCAATAATTAGGGCATAGCCATAATCAGGCTGTGCTAAATATTCGAGAGTACCACGTTGGTAGCTAACCGTAGGATCGAGCCAGTAGCGTTTTCCGTTTTGTTTAAGCGTAACAATTACGTGATTAAATACACTTGCAGAAGGTGGAAGTTCTTTTAAACGTTTGGTTTCCTCTGTATCAACTAGCGCAGGGAAGGCCTCTATATCCATCGCTTTTAATAACGAGATAAGCAGTACTGTTTTATCTTTGCAATCGCCATATCGTAGCGAAAGCGTTTCTGAAGCTGACGTTGGTTGATGCGAGTTAGTGCCCATTTCAAGCCCTAAATATCGAACTTCGTCTTGGCTAAAGCGCAGTGCTGCTACAATTTTGTCTGATGTTTTTGTGTGTTTTGCTTTTATTTCTTCAGCTACATCCAAAATGCTGTTTGGGGTTTCTATGGCTGATTGATAAAGTGGATATGCCCAGTTAACTACCTGACCCCAATCGTCAAACTCAGAAAAGTAAACTTGTGTATATGGGTCGTACCACGTTGGGGTTTGAGAATTTTGCTCGAGTAAGGGTTCTTCAAAAAGAGTTATAGAATAATCTTTGCCATATTTGTTAAGCGTTTCTTGAATATCTGCTGTGCCGTTTATTGTATTAATATGTAAAGGCGTTTGTTTACCCCAAAGTACACGCATATTTTGTTGCACTACGGGTACCGACCAGTTTAGCGTGCGTCTTGTACTAAATTTATTAGCATATATAGGGTTGCTACCTGCCACTGTGTAGCTGTAATCAAGTATGTCGCCACTGCGCGTATCATCAATAATAATATTGAGTGATAAGCTACCATTATAAATACGATCAGCTAATTCAGATTCACCTTGTATAACCGTCATTCTCGCGCTACCAAGCTTATCAATACGCTCATTATTTCTAATAATCGTTAAGCTATTTAGTGTTAGCGACTCGTAACTTGGATCAAAATCAAGATTAAGCTGGCTTATATAATCAACACCACTTTGATTTAAAGCTTTCATAACCAAACGCGTATAGCGTTGCTGTTTTTGTCTGCTCGGTATATAGGATTGGTTATCGAGTAACAAATAAAGTGTGCCGTCACGTACCTTGGTTATGTCGGAATGCTTGGGTTGCTCAATAATATGTGTATTAACCCAATTAGCTGGTTTATCTATTTTATATTGCTGCGCAAAAATATTATGAGAGAAAATTAATAAGGTAAGTGCAATTAGCCAAGAGCTGAGTCGAAGGAAGTTCCATTTCATTGTAGGGTCTTATAGTTGTTTTTATAAATACTATTGAAGGAATAATGTACCAAATTCAGGCTTTTTTGACAATGTGATGTTAACAAATTCATTGTTGAGCAGTTAATTAATAGTATATAAATAAACTGCTATGGTAAGTGCGAAACGCTTAACCCCCCTCAAATGTTCCTAAAATGATTTTTTAGTTGTATTGCTAAATCATAATTAGCTAAGCCTGCTTTATTGTGGGCTTTATTAGAGCTGCAAAAATCCTATCTATTTATTCGTACGGTAATCATTCAAACCTTTAAAAGTGTTTATAAATCAAAATATAACAGTAACTGTTTTTGCTCTTTTTGTTCATGAACTTTATGAGCAAAAAGCATATAACGATCATCAATGCACCTTACCTTCTAAATATTTAGTTAATTTCACGTTAACAATAAGCTGCGAGTTAGATAGCAGTTTGTCGTCGCTTATCTACCTGACAATAAATACATACACAAGCGTGGAGAAAATAATGAAAGCAAGTAACACACAACTCGCTTTGGCAGTTGCTGCAGCATTAGCAAGTACATCCGTTTTAGCCGATAACGATACGCAAAAACTACAAGAGCAATTAGATGCGTTACAAAAAGAAGTAAGTGCATTAAAAACAACCAGTGGTTTTAATTTAGAGTTTGGTGGACGGGTTCAGCTCGACTACAACTATTTTGATGGTGCTTACAATGCTGATAACGAGGGCTCTGGCGGGAGCAATTTTTTCCCTCGTCGTATTCGTACTTACGTTGAAAGTGAGCACGGAAATTGGGATCACAAGTTGTTACTCGAGTTTGCCGAAGGCACTGCTGAAATAGTGATGGCGCGTGTTCGTTATGCGTTTGATAACGGACTTAAAGTTAAAGCAGGTAAAATTCGCGAAGATATATCGCTAAATGCATTAACCAGTTCAAAGCACATTAATACAATTGAGCGTAGTTCGCTTGCCAATACTTTCTCCCCATTTTTTCGTTGGGGCGCTTCTGCCTATCAATATTTTAAAGACTCTGGCTTTCGTTACGCGATAGGCGTTTATAAAAATGATGCATTTGGTGCAACAGGTAGCGATGAAAACGATAAGCTTACTCTTGCTATTACTGGGCGTGCTACATGGTCGAGTACATCACCTGGCGATGTAATTCATTTAGGCGTGTGGCATTCATATCGCGATATGAGTGGCAATGAATTAGGCGCACGTTTTGCGCGTGGTGAAGTGCGCGAGACTAATACTCGCCTTGTTGATTATGCTGCTGGTGGTGTAACAAGCCCACTTGATAGTTTATCGCAAACCGGTCTTGAGTTTGCTTATCAGGCGGATTCTTTAACACTTGAGGCTGAATATGCAAGCCGCTCACTTGATGCCGCTAATAGTGCTGATTTTTTAGATGGCGAGCGCTTTGATGGTTTTCATGTATCGGCAAGTTACTTTTTAGGTGGAGAACAGCGCCAATACAAAGCGAGCTCTGCATTATTTGTACAACCTAAAAATATTAAAGATGCATGGGAGTTGGTGGCACGTGTTTCAGAAGTAGATGCTACAAGTAGCTTACAAGGCACAAAAGCGACAACTTATACATTAGGTACATCTTATTACGTAAGTAGTGATATTAAGTTTATGGGTAATCTAATTTACAGCGATGTAGAAGGTGCCGGTACTACTGCGCTGGTTGGCGACGAAGACTCTGGTATGGGCTTTAGTGCACGTATGCAGTATTTATTTTAAAGGGACACACAATGAAATTATTTAAATCATTACAAACGACCATACTTGCAGCATCGTTAGTACTTAGCAGCCCAATGGCAATGGCCGACACTCACTTTTTAATCCCTGGCGGACCTGGTGGTGGTTGGGATACAACAGCCCGTGGTATAGGCGAAGGTTTAGTTAAGTCAGGCATTGAAAATAATGCATCTTTTCAAAATATGTCTGGTGGTGGAGGCGGTCGTGCTATTGCGTATTTAATTGAGTCGGGCACTAAAAAGGGCGATATTTTAATGGTTAACTCAACGCCTATCGTATTGCGCGCGTTAAGTGGCCGAATTCCTTATAGCTATCGCGATTTAACACCTGTAGCCAGTATGATTGCAGATTATGGCGCGTTTGTAGTGCGTAACGATTCTCCATTTAAAACTTGGGAGGATGTTATTAAATCAATAAAAGAAGATCCAAGTTCGGTAAAAGTAGCGGGCGGTTCTGCTCGCGGCAGTATGGATCACTTAGTGGCGGCTCAAGCAGTTAAAGCTGCGGGTATAGATGGTCGACGCCTACGTTATATTCCTTACGATGCAGGCGGTAAAGCTAAGGCTGGGTTGCTTTCAGGCGAAGTGAATTTACTTTCTACTGGCTTAAGTGAAGCGCTTGAAGTAGCTAACGGTGGTCAAGCACGTATTTTAGCGGTTACATCGGGTGAGCCCTTACCTGATTACCCAAAAATACCCACACTTAAGTCACTAGGTTACGATATGGAATTTGTTAATTGGCGTGGTCTTTTTGCTGCGCCTAATTTACCCGCTGAAAAGTTAGCACAGTACACAAAAAAACTACGTGAGTTGCAAAGTACACCTGAGTGGGAAGCTGTACGAGCTCGTAACGGTTGGCTAAATCTTTTTCAAGAAAAAGATGAGTTTATTAAGTCACTAGAAGCACAAGAAGTGCAGCTTAGAGCTGTAATGGAAGAGCTTGGCTTTATCCGCACATTGCCGTAATCGAGGTTTTAAAATGACGAATCGAGAATTAATAGGGCCAAGTTTATTCTTGGCGCTATTTACTTTATACGCTGTGGTTGCATGGCAAATTCCGCTACTACCGTTTGAAGAATACGAAACGGTTACCTCAGCGACACTTCCTAAAGTATATGCCGGGTTTGGTATTGTGGTGTGCTTACTTTCTATTGGTTCAACATTGCTTAAACCAAGAGAGAAAACTAATACTGATGATGTTCTTGAAAAGTCACACGTACTGCGCACCTTTGGTTTATTAATATTAATGGTAATTTATAGCGCGGCACTGGAGCCAATTGGTTTTTTAATTTCTACTAGTGCGTTTTTGCTTGCGGGCTTTTTTGTGATGGGCGAAAGACGTAAGGGAATTTTGCTATTTGCATCGATACCGGTTGCGGTGGTTTTTTGGTTTTTGATGACTCAAGTATTAGGTATTTACTTGGTTCCGGGCGATTTGTGGAGTTAAGTTATGTTTGATGGAATTATGCTTGGTTTGTCGACCGTGCTCGACTTTAATAATTTAATGTACGTTATAGCTGGCTGCTTGGTAGGTACTTTTATAGGTATGTTACCAGGATTGGGGCCAATTACCGCAATTGCCTTGATGATCCCAATTACTTACAGCATTGGCGCCGATTCGGGCATGATTTTAATGGCGGGTGTTTATTACGGCGCTATTTTTGGTGGCTCTACGTCATCTATTTTAATTAATGCGCCTGGCGTGGCGGGTACGGTAGCTTCCTCCTTTGATGGCTACCCGCTTGCTAAACAAGGGCACGCAGGTAAAGCATTGGCAATTGCTGCTTATTCCTCCTTTATAGGCGGAACGATTGGCGCCATATTATTAATGGTAGCTGCACCTTTATTAGCAAAAGTGTCATTGAGTTTTCAATCCCCTGATTATGTTGTGTTGATGTTTTTAGGCTTAACAGCTATTGCAGCATTTTCAAATAAAGGGCAATTTTTAAAAGCAATGATGATGACTGTGTTTGGCTTGATGCTAGCAACGGTTGGAATTGATCCATCATCAGGGACTGACCGATTTACCTTCGGGCAACCTGATTTACTCGATGGAATAAGCTTTTTACTGGTTGCTATGGCAACATTTGCATTAGCCGAGGCGCTTGTAAATGTTGTAAAACCAGAGAAAAAAGATGCTAAAAACATTAATGACTCAGACACACCGCAAATAGGTTCAACCAAGTTAAGCAAAGCCGAGATTAAAGAGATAGCACCAGTGATTGGTCGCTCGTCTATTTTAGGTTTTATAGTAGGAGTGTTACCGGGTGCTGGTGCAACTATTGCGAGCTTTATGGCTTATGCAACAGAGCGAAATTTAGCGCCAAAAGGTTTAAAAGAAAAGTTTGGTAAAGGCTCATTACGTGGTTTAGCTGCACCAGAGTCGGCAAATAATGCGGCGTGTACAGGATCGTTTGTTCCACTGTTAACGCTTGGTATTCCGGGCTCAGGTACTACGGCAATTATGCTAGGTGCTTTGATTGCTTACGGCATTCAACCAGGTCCAATGCTTATGCAAGAAAACCCAAGTGTATTTTGGGCGGTTATTGTAAGTATGTACTTTGGTAATATTGTGCTGCTTATTTTAAATTTGCCGCTGATTCCTTACTTTGCAAAAGTATTAGCAATGCCTAAGTCGGTACTCACCGTGATGATATTGTTCTTTAGCTTAATTGGCGTTTACTTAGTGTCCTTCAATACCTTCGACTTATTTATGATGGTAGGATTTGCGGTGGTTGCGCTAGTATTGCGATTACTGTCGTTTCCTATGGCACCATTATTATTAGGTTTTATATTAGGGGATATGATTGAGCGAAACTTCCGTCGTTCAATGATGATTTCTGATGGCTCATTAAGCTTTTTATGGGATCGTCCGCTAACATTGAGCATATTTATAATTTCAATTTTAGTGCTGTTGTTTCCGTTAAAAGATTATTTAATGCAACGCCGTGCAGACAAAGCAAATGCATAATTGAGAATGAAATGAAAAACACCAACAAGCTAAATCCATTGCAAAACATGGTCACAAAACCTAAGCGATTAGAAACACGATTAATTATTTGGGTAACAGGATTGTGTGTATTGCAGGCTTTATTATTTGGCGCGTTGGTGTATCAACTTACAGCGCAAAGCTTACATAACCATATTGGTGATAAAGCATTAGCTGTGGCAAGCAGTATTGCCACACGTGCTGATGTAATTAATACACTGAAAATACCTAGTGACTTAACCGCTATTAACATGCAAATTGAAGATTTACGACAGCTTGTAGGTGCTGATTTTATTGTTGTTGGCGATGAAAATGCGCTTCG
Source organism: Pseudoalteromonas sp. GW168-MNA-CIBAN-0100 (assembly GCF_040309225.1). Classification (NCBI taxonomy): domain Bacteria; kingdom Pseudomonadati; phylum Pseudomonadota; class Gammaproteobacteria; order Alteromonadales; family Pseudoalteromonadaceae; genus Pseudoalteromonas; species Pseudoalteromonas sp. GW168-MNA-CIBAN-0100. The sequence continues at coordinate 48,862 of NZ_JBEOOL010000030.1, forward strand.
TATTGTGCATCCAGATGAAGATAAAATTGGCAAAAAAATGGTCGGAGGCGATAGCCAAGCTGCATTAAAAGGAGAACGCTATATTTCGGTGGCCCATGGTAGCTTAGGTGAATCAATTCGTGGCAAAGTGCCGGTGTACGCAGGTAATAATGAAATAGTAGGCGTTGTATCGGTTGGTTTTTTAGTACAATCAATCGATCCGCTTATTCTCTCTCGCAGTAGTGAAATTTTAATATGGGGCTTAATACTTGTAGGTTTAAGTATACTGGCGGCTATTTATATTGGACAGCGTGTCAGAAATGCTATTTTTGGCCTGCAGCCAGATGAAATTGCACGTTTGTTTTCAGAACAAGATGCAATTTTAAATACGGTACGCAGCGGTATTATTGCACTCGACCCGGACGGAAAAGTACGAAAACTCAATCAACGCGCCTGCGAAATATTAGATAAACCAACTTCAATTATTAATCAGAACCTCACCTTAAACGATTTATTACCTGAACATGCAGAATTTTTATTGCGTAATCAGCGACGTAAAATAGTGGGTTTTGAATTATTTGCCGCCGATAAACGCCTTATATTATCGAGATTTTCTTTGCAAGTGCAAGGGCAGGCGGATGGTATTTTACTGAGTATGCGCCCCTCTGATGAACTTGAGTATTTAAGCCAACAACTTACTAAAGTTCAGGCTTTTGCAGAGCTTTTAAGGGTACAAACTCATGACTATTCTAATAAGCTCAACTTAATTGGTGCGTTAGTGCAAATGGGCAAAAACGAACAAGCTATAGAAATAATAGGGCAAGAAAGCCAGGGCTCTCAGGCACAAATTCATAACTTGTTAGAGCGCATACAAGACCCTGTGCTTGCTGGTTTGTTGGTGGGTAAATATCATAAAGCAAGAGAATTAAATGTTGCGCTTGAGCTTAACCCCGACAGCCTACCTGGTGTTATTGCACGTAAAGATATGCTCGAGCGAGTTGTATCTATTTTAGGTAACCTTATAGATAATGCGATTGAGGCTGCTATTAGGTCATCGAACTCTCGCTCTGCAAAAGTACGGGTAACCGTTGATGAAACCAGCCAAACTCTCTTATTTGATGTAGAAGATACAGGCTTTGGGTTAGGTTCTGACCATGATGTTATTTTTACCCCTCAGTACAGCTCTAAATCAGGAGCAGAGCATGGTATTGGTTTATATTTAGTAAAAACAAATTTAGACTCATGCGGTGGCACGTTAGAAATTGGTGAGTCAGGCCTACTTGGTGCAAGACTAAGTGTTTACATTCCAAAATAATAAGAGCATTAAACATGACGTATTCAGTAGTAATAATTGAAGACGAAGTAGAGGTAGCACAGCTATTAGCGCAGTACTTGTTATTACCAAATGGTGTCGCAGGTAGTCAAACGCCAAAGCAAAGTTTAAGGCAAGCACAGTATCAGGTAGTGGGCATTGCAGGTAATTTAAGCACGGCAACAGCCTTACTGCATGCAATTGAACCCGATTTGATTTTACTCGATATACATTTACCTGATGGTAACGGACTTGATTTATTGACCGACTTACGACGTCGAACGATTAAAAGTGAAGTTATGCTGCTCACTGCTGCAAAAGAGGTCGAAACCCTTGAAAAAGCAATGCAGTTAGGTGCATGCGACTTTTTAGTAAAACCATTAATGTTAAACCGACTTGATCAAGCACTTGCACGTTTTGAATCACGTCAACAATGTTTTTCTGATGCAAGTGAAGTAACGCAGTCAATGGTTGATACGTTATTTGGTTCAAAGCAGCAAACCAACACGTCTGTTCGTTTACCAAAAGGGGTCGATCAACTTACCCTGCAAAAAATACATGATGCTTTTGTAGAGCACGCAACCACTGCATTTACCGCTCAGCAAATGGGCGATTTGGTTGGTGTTAGTCGCTCTACAGCACGCCGTTACTTGGAGTATTTGCTTGAATCAGGTAAGTTAACAGCGGATCAAAGTTATGGCAGTATTGGCCGCCCTGAACGTTGCTATAAAATAGCGAAGTAACTTTGTGTACCTGATGCTAAAATATTAAATGCTATTTATTTCAGTGCCTTACGTTTTTTTTGTTATGTTTGATATTTAATAGATACTGACGATAAAAAAAATATGTTGAATTGATTGCATTTTAAGCGGCTTGTATGGTGATGTTCGCTTTAAGTGATGTTATACTCCTGCGGAATAATTTATCGACTTTATTAAGAGCAAAATTAATGGCAGATTTATCGAAGTACAGAAACATTGGTATTTTCGCGCACGTTGATGCGGGTAAGACCACGACTACTGAGCGTATCCTAAAGCTTACTGGTCAAATCCATAAAACTGGTGAGGTTCATGATGGTGAATCTACTACTGACTTCATGGAACAAGAAGCTGAGCGCGGTATTACTATTCAGTCTGCGGCTGTAAGCTGTTTCTGGAAAGATCACCGCTTTAACGTTATCGATACTCCTGGACACGTTGACTTCACAGTTGAAGTTTACCGTTCACTTAAAGTACTAGATGGCGGCATCGGTGTGTTCTGTGGTTCTGGTGGTGTTGAACCACAATCAGAAACTAACTGGCGTTATGCTAATGATTCAGAAGTTGCACGTATTATCTTCGTAAATAAATTAGACCGTATGGGTGCTGATTTTTACCGTGTAACTGAGCAAGTACGTAAAGTACTTGGCGCAACTCCACTAATCATGACTTTACCAATTGGTATTGAAGATGAGTTTGTTGGTGTTGTAGATGTTTTAACTAAAAAAGCATACGTTTGGGATGACACTGGTCTTCCTGAAAACTACGAAATCACAGACATTCCTGCAGACATGGTAGATAAAACTGACGAGTATTATGAAATGCTTGTTGAAACTGCCCTTGAGCAAGACGATGCACTACTTGAAGCTTACATGGAAGGTGAAGCACCTTCTTTAGAAGACATCAAACGTTGTATCCGTAAAGGTACTCGTGACCTTGCTTTCTTCCCAACATACTGTGGTTCTGCGTTTAAGAACAAAGGTATGCAGCTTATTCTTGACGCTGTTGTTGATTACTTACCATGTCCTACAGAAGTTGATCCTCAACCTCTTATGGATGAAGAAGGTAACGAAAATGGCGAGTTCGCAGTAGTATCTACTGACGAACCTTTCAAAGCGTTAGCATTCAAAATAATGGATGACCGTTTTGGTGCATTAACATTCGTACGTATTTACTCAGGTAAACTAAACAAGGGTGACACTATCCTTAACTCGTTTACTGGTAAAACTGAGCGTGTTGGCCGTATGGTTGAGATGCAAGCAGATGATCGTAACGAATTAACTAGCGCACAAGCTGGTGACATCATTGCTATCGTAGGTATGAAAAACGTGCAAACTGGTCACACTCTATGTGATCCTAAGCACCCAGTAACACTTGAGCCAATGGTATTCCCAACTCCAGTAATCTCGATTGCTGTACAGCCTAAAGATAAAGGCGGTAATGAGAAAATGGGTGTTGCTATCGGTAAAATGGTTGCAGAAGATCCATCTTTCCAAGTTGAGACTGATGAAGATTCAGGCGAGACTATCCTTAAAGGTATGGGTGAGCTTCACTTAGATATCAAAGTAGATATTCTTAAGCGTACTTACGGCGTAGACCTTATTGTTGGTCAACCACAAGTTGCTTACCGTGAAACTATCACTAAAGAAATTGAAGATAGCTACACGCATAAGAAACAATCTGGTGGTTCTGGTCAGTTCGGTAAAATCGACTACCGCATCAAGCCAGGCGAAGTTGCTTCAGGTTTCACGTTTAAATCATCAGTTGTTGGTGGTAACGTACCTAAAGAATTCTGGCCTGCAGTTGAGAAAGGCTTCAAGTCAATGATGGGTACTGGTGTTCTAGCTGGCTTCCCTGTACTTGACGTTGAAATTGAACTTTTCGACGGTGGTTTCCATGCCGTGGATTCATCTGCAATCGCGTTCGAAATCGCTGCTAAAGGCGCTTTCCGTCAATCGATCCCTAAAGCGGGCGCACAACTTCTTGAGCCAATCATGAATGTTGACGTGTTCACTCCAGAAGATCACGTTGGTGACGTAATCGGTGACCTTAACCGTCGTCGTGGTATGATGAAAGACCAAGAAGCTGGTTTAACAGGCAGCCGTATTAAAGCTGACGTACCGTTATCAGAAATGTTCGGTTACATCGGTACACTACGTACAATGACATCTGGTCGTGGTCAGTTCTCTATGGAGTTCTCACACTACGCTGCATGTCCGCAAAACGTTGCTGATACAGTAATCGCTGCAGAAAAAGAGAAAAAAGCTGCTAAGTAATTAGCTCTTTAACTCTTTAAAAAAACCCGCACATGTTGCGGGTTTTTTATTGCCTATAATTTGGTTTTATTTTTTTTAGTTGTTTATAACTACTTTTTATTACGCGGATTCAAATCTGAAGTGCATAACGTTTAGGCGGCTTTAGCCGCCAAGTGATCCTGCATCAATTTTGCAGGCG
>NZ_JBEOOL010000031.1:0-50473 GCF_040309225.1 Pseudoalteromonas sp. GW168-MNA-CIBAN-0100
GGGTCATGATGGATTTGAACCATCGACCAATTGATTAAAAGTCAACTGCTCTACCAACTGAGCTAATGACCCGCTCTGACGTTGCGTTTTATAACAACTTAGTATTCTACGTAAATCCGCCGATAAAAGACCATTCAAAGAATGGTGGGTTATGATGGATTTGAACCATCGACCAATTGATTAAAAGTCAACTGCTCTACCAACTGAGCTAATAACCCGCTCTTTTTGTCGCATTTCGAGTGGGGTAACCATTCGTTTGCTGCGGGCGCTTATAATACTTATTTATAAAATGAGTGCAACCGAAATTGTCTCTTTTTTTAAGTTTTTATGTCTAGATGCACAAAATTAAACCGTTTGTGCTCAAACTACATGCAAATCCAAGATTCTTCGAGAGTTTCCATGTAGTTTGCTCGCCCTAACTAGAAATTTAATCGCTAGTGAACTTTAGTTTCCTAAACGATCAGTTGCTAGTTTTGCAGCGGTTGTACTTGGGTATTGATTGATAAGATCGCTCAATATTTTTTGTGCTTGCGCCGCTGAACCTTGATCTTGTAAAAGTGTGCCTAACTTTAGCATTGCATCTGGACGTTTATTAGAATTTGGAAATTCGTTCACAACGACTTTAAAGTGCTCTACTGCTTTTACACCATCATTTTTAATAGTAAGCAACTGCCCTAACCAATAATGCGCATTAGACGCATATACAGAGTTTGGGTAGGTAGTTAAAAACGTTTGAAATTCAGGAATCGCTTGGTCATAGCGTTTATCTTTCATTATTAACGCAACAGCGCGCTCATAGGCTTCGTTTTCAGATAAGTCACTGCTATAGGTCTGTGCATTGCTTTGTTGCGTGTAATCAGTTGCGGGAGCTGCTGCTGGCTGTGTATAAGCCTGGCTCACGCGGTTTTCAATTTCTTGATACAACTCACGCTGACGCTGCAGTACTTTTTCAAGCTTGTAGCTTTGCTCTTCGGTTACACCTCGAATTTGGCTTACTTCGTCTTGTAACAAGTTAAGCTGTTGCTGTAACTCCACTTGCAAAAAGTTACGCTGTTGCATCATATTCTCAAGCGACGCTAATCGCTTCTCAATACTTGATTGTGAACTCGCAGCTTCTGAAACAGGAGCGGGAGCAGCCATTAACTGGGTGCTCCCGCTCAATATCATGGCTGCCAAAATAATTTTCGGCTTCATAATATCTCTTATCTTAGTAAACTAGTACCGCACGGCGGTTTTTAGCGAAAGCTGATTCAGTGCGAGACTTAACCATTGGCTTCTCTTCACCGTAGCTTACCACTGACATTTGGCTAGCTGAAACACCTAAGCTTAATAAGTATTTTTCAACTGCTTGGCCACGGTGCTCACCTAGTGCAATATTGTACTCTGGAGTACCGCGCTCATCTGCATGGCCTTCAATTAGTACTTTAACTGATGAGTTTTGAACTAAAAACTCAGCATGTGCACGAAGTAAGTCTGCGTACTTGCTTTCAACTGTCGCAGTATCAAAATCAAAGTAGATTACTTGCTCTTGACGAAGTGCTTCGTACTTTTGACGAAGTTGCTCTTCTGCTTGTTGCTCAGGAGAGATTGTAGCTACTTCAACTGTATCAGTGTTAGTTGATTGCTCAACAACGCCTTGATTTGATTGATTTGCAGCACCTTCATCAATATCTGAAGATGAGCTACAAGCTGCTAATGTCATTACTGGCACAGCAATTAGCAGGCCTTTAAGTATTTTGTTAAGTTGCATTGAGTAGATTCCTATTTTGAGTAAACCAGTAATATTACTGTAAGTATGGCGACCAAGCTGGTGCCTTTACTTGTCCGTCTAGCACAGGTAACCGTGCCTTAAAGCGGCCGTCCATCGATACTAGCGCAAGTACCTGTTTATTATTATGAAGCGTGCTATATATAATCATCGAACCATTTGGCGCTATGCTCGGTGATTCATCTAGGCGTGTTCTCGTTAATACTTGGAACGCGCCTGTAGCCAGCTCTTTCTTAGCAAGATGGTACTGCCCGTTGGTACGGTTAACCATCACTAATTCTTTTCCATCTGGTGTTATTGAACCAGCAAGATTCATATCACCATCAAAGGTGAGTCGTTGTGACCTACCTGTTTTTAAATTTAACTTATAAATCTGAGCATTACCACCCCTTTCAGATGTAAACACAATATCTTGACCATTAGGGTGCCAAGATGGCTCAGTATCTATGCTACGGTGATTTGTTAAGCGTGTTTCTTTACGTGTAGCTAGGTCAAGCATGTAAACTTCTGTTGCACCCGTCTTGTCCTTAGAAAGCACTAACAATAGCTTTTTACCATCTGGCGAAAACTGCGGTGCACCATTAATACCACGGTAGCTTGCTATTATTTCGCGTTTACCTGTGTATATATCTTGAATGTAAATTTGGCTTTGACGGTTTTCAAACGTTACATACGCTAACTTAGTACCATCTGGTGACCACGCTGGCGACATTAAAGGCTCTTTTGAGCGAAGTAATACTTGCTCATTAAACCCGTCATAGTCTGCAACAACTAACTGATAAGGCTTATCATCATTATCACGTACTATTACATAGGCAATTTTAGTTAAAAATGCGCCTTTTTCACCAGTCAATCTTTCATAAATAACGTCACTGATTCGATGAGAGTAACGGCGAAAACCACTTTCACCAATAACACTTTCACGCGCTTCCAAAATATGATCTTGGCTTTTAACTAGCTTACCATTACTCATCATTTGTGTGTTGCCACCGGTAATTTGGCCGCGGATCACGTCAACTAACTCATAACGCACTAAGTAACGCCCATCAGTTTGCTGCTCAACTTCGCCCACTAATATCGCTTCCACACCTTTATTAACCCAAGATGCGTAATCAATTTCGCTATCTTTGGTTGGCTGTTGTGGCATCTGCGCTACATCTACAGGTTTAAATTTACCACTGCGCATTAAATCGGCAGCAATAACACTGCTTAATTTTTCAGGGATTGGGCCAACACCTTGGTACTTAAAAGGTACTATAGCAATGGGCCTTGCACCATCTACACCCTCAGTTATTACAATTTCAAGTGCTGCATTAGTAACACCCACAAACCCAAACAGTAAAACTAAACAGGCTATTTTTATTTTGTTGAACATATCATTCCTTTAAAATTCTGGCTTGATTGTTAAATTAATATTCTTAAGTTGTTCGAATACGTCTTTATCTTTAGATACCGGTAATGTGTCGGCCATGCGCACTGCTCTTAATGCAGCTTCACATACCAACTTATCGCCACCTAATGATTTAACTTGCGTTACTAAACCATTAAAACCTAAACGAATATTTACTCGGCACTGTTGGTTTTTCATTTTTTCATCAATCAATAAGTTTTGCTGAATACGCGCCATAATTAATGCACGGTACTTATCAACTTCGCTTACCACTTGTTGTTGACGTATTTTACTACGGGCAGCCTGCTCTTTGGCAAGTTGCTCTTGTAACATTTGCTCTTGCATTGCCTGCTGGCGTTTACGTTCTGCCTCGGCTGCACGCTCTTTTGCTTCTTCTTCACGTTTTTTACGTTCAGCTTCTGCTTTTTTAAGTGCGTCTTCTTCGGTTTTACGCTTATCAGCAGCAGCTTTTGCTGCACTTTCAGCTTCTTGCTTTTGCTTTTCAGCTTGTTTAGCTTTAGCGCGCTCTTTTTGCTCAATAGCACGTGCTTTTTTAGCTTGTGCTTGCGCCTCGGCTGTTTCTTTTTCTTTAGCTTTACGTTCTTGCTCTAGCTTTTTAATATGCCTAGATTCAGATTCTCGTTGCTTACGTGCATTGGCCGCTCTGCGTTCTAAATCGCGGATACGTTTGTCTTCAGCACTTTTTTTATCTTTTTCTTTCTTTTGAAGTTCAGCAATTTTTTGCTCAACTTGTTTTTGATCAACTGTAACGGCTGATACTGCTTTATCTGGCGTAGGTATAGCCGAATTAAGCGTTACTTCCATTACTTTAGGTGCTGGCGGATGAATGTTTGCAGACGCATACAAAAAACCACCAATGCCTAAATGAAGTACTATCGATTTTACTACTGAACTATTCATACAGCTACTTCCCCTCAAAGGATTCAGTCATTAATCCTACTGATGGTACGCCTGCATTTTTCAAAAAATCCATTAGTAATAATACTTCTTGATACGACACCTTACCCGAGCCTTTAATCATAACTGGCACGTCAGGGTTTTTCATTAACTGTAATTTTATAACCGCAGCAACATCAAGTGCTTCCATAGGCTCTTCAGGATCAGTACCTACGCTTACATAATATTTACCCTCTGCATCAATTGAAGCAATAATGGGAGGAGTATCTTTAGTATCAACTAAATCAGACTCTTCCATTTTAGGTAAATCAACTTTTACACCGTGTGTAATAAGCGGTGCTGTTGCCATAAATATAATAAGTAATACCAACATTACATCAATGTAAGGTACTACATTAATTTCTGCGACCGGACGGCGCTTTTTACGCTGATACATTCGCTTGTGCCTCTATTTGTGTAGCTGCTTGACGGTGTAAAATATTAGCAAACTCTTCCATAAAGTTAATATAGTGAGACTCAAGCTTTTCAACACTGTTTGAAAAGCGGTTATAAGCAATAACGGCCGGAATTGCCGCGAATAAACCCATAGCAGTCGCAATAAGTGCCTCTGCTATACCGGGTGCTACCATTTGTAATGTAGCTTGCTTAACTTCACCTAGTGCAATAAAGGCATTCATAATACCCCACACTGTACCAAACAAACCGATGTACGGACTAATAGAACCTACCGTTGCTAAAAACGATAAGCTAGATTCAATTTTTTCAATTTCACGAGAAAGCGCAACACGCATAGAACGATGCGTCCCTTCCATAACAATACTCGCACTTTGAAATGTATTCTTTTTATGACGAGCAAACTCCTTAAAGCCTGAAGTAAATAAGGCTTCAATACCTTGAGACTGACCGCTGCGTGACGATATTTCGTTATACAATTTACTTAGATCAATACCAGACCAAAATTTTTGCTCAAATTTCTTAGCATTTGATAGTGCATCTGATATTGCTTTTTTACGCTGAAATATAATTGTCCACGACATTACAGACATGGCAACTAGCCCTAACATCACTAACTGAACAAGCAAGCTTGCTTCTAAAATTAGGTCTAAAAAATTAAGCCCTGATCCCACGTTAAACTCCTAAGTAATTTCAAAATACGGCAAATTGGTTAATTTGTGTAAATATGACCGTTTATACGGTCAAAAGTTGCATCTAGTGTATCTAGTCCATTTCAAGCTGACAACGGTATTGCTATGAATAGGCAACAAAAAACGTTAAAAAACAGCTTTAGTTGGCATTTCCATTTGCCTCAGTATTTTATTTAATCTTTTAAATAAACTCGCTAACTATAAATATGCGTAAATATATAAGTAAAACGTCATAAAATGCGCCGTTTATTCAAAATAAGAGCATAAACACTCAAAACCTATAAGCCTTACCTTCACGTAACAGTAAAACTAATACCGAGCCACATCAAAAGAAATTACTTAAGCTAGAAATTTCATTAACTTATAAATTTAACGATTAATTAACGCGCAAGATTCAAACAACAATAAAATTCACCGAATTAGTTTTTCTAATCTGAAAATACAAATTTTCTAGTTTGAACAAAAAGATGATCTTACGTATTATTCTCCCATACCGAACTAGCGCACTGAATGAGATAGTTTCATTAAGCCAAGTTCTTAGTAATAGGATATTTTATCGTATTACATTGTTTTACTCTTTCTGGATAAAACCAAATTCAGTAAAACGTAGTTCCCTGGATTACTTCCTTCAACTTGTTGTTTGCCCGCATTTTTTGCGGGCTTTTTTTTGCCTACAATTTAGTGCGCTACATACTTTATTTATAAACTAATAATTGCCCTACCTATTTTACAATAAGTAATCCGGTTACTAGTTTGAATGGTACGCAGGATAGCTTCGCGAGTCTTAACGCCCTGTGAATTAACAGTTAACTATAAAGCGTATAAGTATTTTGAAATAACATTTGCAACAGTGTGCTGAGGTTTTGGGTAAAATACCAGCCGTATAAATATTTGAAATAAAGGTATACTAAGTCAATTACCTGCTGCGCAATAAACCACAGCAAGTAATGTATATGATGAGGCTAGTCTTTTTTAGGAAGTAAACCAAAGTGATGATATGCACTGTCAGACACTATTCGCCCACGCGGAGTACGCTGAATAAACCCTTGCTGAATTAAAAACGGCTCTATTACATCTTCTATTGTTTCACGCTCTTCACCAATAGCTGCAGCTACATTGTCGAGTCCTACTGGGCCGCCCATGAATTTTTCAATTATGGCGAGTAAATATTTGCGATCCATATAATCAAAACCACTTTTATCTACATCAATCATATCAAGCGCTTGCTTAGCTACTTCGGCGTTTACTGTGCCGTCATATTTTACCTGTGTGTAATCGCGTACACGGCGTAATAAACGGTTTGCAATACGTGGTGTACCACGTGAACGTTGTGCAATTTCGGTTGCGCCGTCGTCACACATTTCTAAACCAAGATAATGTGCAGAGCGCCCTACTATGTGCGACAAATCTTCTACAGAATAAAACTCTAATCGCTGCACAATACCAAAACGGTCACGCAGTGGCGATGTTAGCGAGCCTGCTCGCGTAGTGGCACCAATAAGTGTAAATGCAGGTAAGTCTAATTTAATAGAACGCGCAGCTGGGCCTTCACCAATCATTATATCAAGCTGGTAGTCTTCCATTGCTGGATACAGTATTTCTTCAACTTGCGGGCTTAGCCTGTGTATTTCATCAATAAACAGTACATCGCCTTCTTCTAAATTAGTAAGTAACGCAGCTAAATCACCTGCTTTTTCAAGTACAGGGCCGGATGTTGTTTTAATACTTACGTGTAATTCGTTGGCTACAATATTTGCAAGCGTGGTTTTACCAAGCCCTGGTGGGCCAAATATTAATAAATGATCGAGCGCTTCACCACGGGTTCGAGCAGCTTCAATAAAAATTTCCATTTGCTGCTTAACATGAGGCTGGCCTCTGTAGTCGGCTAAAAGTTTTGGTCTTATTGCACGATCTATAGAGTCTTCATTTGTTTTTTCAGTCGCATCAATTAAGCGATCCGCTTCAATCATGGGTTACTCACAACATTGATTTTAAAGATTCTCTAATAAGAACCTCAGTAGACATATCGGGTTTGCTTATCGATTTTACTGCTTTTTGAGCTTGTGGCAATTTATAACCTAATGCAAGCAGTGCCGATACGGCATCATCGGCTGCGTTATTAGCTATTGTCGCATCGCTCATTGGCTCTATTACTGCGCTGTCGCTAAATGGCGTAAATAAATCATTACCCCAATCTTTTAATCTGTCTTTCATTTCGAGTACTAAACGCTCGGCTGTTTTTTTACCTACACCCGGTAATTTAACTAGCGACGTTGAGTCTTCGTTATTTACACAGCTTACAAATTGCTTTGCCGACATGCCCGATAAAATAGCTAAGCCAAGTTTTGGCCCAACGCCATTTGCTTTTAATAGCTCTCTAAACAAGGCACGTTCAACTTTATTATTAAAACCAAATAATAGCTGAGCATCTTCACGCACTACAAAGTGGGTGTAAACAATCGCGTTTTCACCAATTTTTGCTAAATCGTAAAAACAGGTCATTGGCATTTGTACTTCGTAACCGACACCACTTACTTCGAGTAATATTTCTGGTGGCTGTTTTTCGACTAAAATACCATTTAAGCGGCCTATCATAGTTATTTCCTTAAACGTCCTCTAACGGTTTTGCTTGCGCTACCCGCTAGTTTAATTAAATTTTGTTCTGAGTGAGCGTGGCAAATCGCAATAGCGAGTGCATCAGCTGCATCGGCCTGTGGCGTACCTGGTAATTTTAAAATATTTTTTACCATGTGTTGCACTTGTGTTTTATCAGCGCCACCGTTGCCTACTACTGCTTGCTTAATTTGCCTAGCTGAGTATTCAAATACGGGTAAGTCGGCCATTGCAGCGCCAACAATCGCCGCGCCTCTAGCTTGGCCTAGTTTTAAAGCTGAATCGGGGTTGTGCGCCATAAATACTTTTTCAATGGCAAAAGTTTCTGGCGAAAACTGTTCAATAAGCTGTGTAATGCCTTGGTAGATCATTTTAAGCCTAACCGGAAAAGGATGATCGGCTAACTTAATACAACCACTGCCTAAGTATGTAAATTTAGAACCTTGATGGGCAACAACGCCATATCCGGTCAAACGTGAACCAGGATCGATCCCTAAAATAATGGCCAAACAGCACTCCATTGTTATTATTTTTAAATTACGCTAATAATGCCAGAGCACTGTATAAATTACCAGTACAAAGAAAAACAAAAATGCCCACGTGTTAGGTGGGCATTTGAAGGAGCATGTTAGTTTAAGCTTACCCTAGGGCACGCACTAATCCTTGGGTATTTTGTTTAAGTGTTCGAGCAATCATTAAATAGCCTAAACCAGCCACAAATACACCGCCAGCTACCGGACCAATAATCCATATATGCGGATGTAACTTACCTGCTAAATCAAACATTTGTTGCTGCACAATTAAAAGCGCTATATCACTAAAAAATGCGGCAACTAAGCCAGCTAAACCGCCGAGTAATAAAAACTCGTACAAGGTCGCGTTTTTAATTAATCGGCTTTTAGCGCCAAGTGTTCGCAGTATTACAATTTCTTGCATACGCTCACCTAAACTAGCTTGCACTTGCGATATAAGTACAAGCGCGCCACACAGCACAACAATTGCAAGTACAAAGCCAATGGCGAGTGATACTTGCGAAATAGTTGTTTGTATTTGCTTAACAAAGTTATCAATATCAATCGCTGTAATAGTAGGGTAAGTACGCAATAACTGGCTAAAGTCACGCTTTTGATCTGGGTTTATACGTACCGACGAAATATACGTTGCCGGAAAATCTGCAAGTACATCTGGGCTTAAAATAATAAAAAAGTTAGGTTTAAGCGTGGCCCAATTAACTTTGCGCACACTGGTGATTTTAGCGTCGAACGACTGCGAACCAATTAAAAATGTAAGCGTATCGCCTATCTCAACATCTAAACGCTCAAGCATCGACTCCTCTACTGAGGCTTCAGCCATCGCATTTTCACCAAACCACGTGCCTTGTGTTACTTCATTTTGGTCAGGCACATCTTTAAGCCATGTAAGGTTTAGCTCGCGGCCAATACCTGCACGTGCTTCTTCGTCTTTTTTCTCGTTGTCTTGCAGCGATACAGAACGTGCTACCAACTCGCCGTTTACCGCATTTACGCGTCCACGAATAGTGGGATAAAACTCTGATACCTGAATATCTTTTTGTGCTAAATACTCATTAATTGGCTCAAGCTCATTTTGCGTAATATTAACTAAAAACGCATTAGGCGCATCGGCAGGAAGTTGCGACTGCCAATCAGATATCATGTCGTTTTTAAGTACCACTAAAAACAGCAGTAATTTAATCGCTAACGAAAAACTAATTAACTGTACCGCGTTCACATTTGCACGCTTTTGAATAGATGCAATTGCAAGCGACCAACTGTTACCTGGCTTAAGCCCTAATTTTCGACCGCCACCAAATATTAATTTAGATATCAAAAACAACACACCAATTAGCGCAAGCGTTGAGGCAAACAAAATAAGCGTTATTTTTATGTTGTTACTAAATAACCACATTAATAAAAACACAGTTAGCGCACTCATGCCTAAATGCACACGACTTACTGCCAACTTGTCACCTAAGTTACGGCGCAGCACTCTAAGCGGTGGAATATCAAATAAATCAAATAACGGTTTAATAGAAAACATAACGGCACAAATTACGCCAGTGCTTATAGCCACCAGCCAAGGTTTAAAGCCACCTAAAGGTAGCTCTGTGCCCATACTTTTTGATAAGTAACTTGTTGCTATTTCTTGCAAGCCATAACCAATTAACAGCCCAACACTTACCGCCATTGCACATACAAGCAATAAATGGAGCATGTATATTTTGCGGATCATTGAACGGCTACCGCCTAGCGTTTTCATCATCGCTACTGGATCGTATTGGCGTTCACAATAACGTTTTGCTGAAACGGCTATAGCCACTGCGGCTAAAATAATACCTAATAGGCCGGCAAGTAATAAAAAGCTCTCTGCACGGTTTAAACTATTTGAAATAGGTGATTGACGGTCTTTAACGCCGTACCATTGTTGGTTTTCTTTCATTTGTGGTTTAAGCCACTCGTAAAAGCTATTTATATCGGCCTCACTACCTGCATAAAGTTGGCGATAATAAACACGACTACCTGGCTGCACAACTTCGGTTTTTGCCACATCGTCAATATTAATAAGCACGCGGCGGCTGCTTGAAAATACATTAAATGGCGCATCGGGCTCTTCTACAATCACTTTTGAAACATTAAATAATGCAGCACCAAGCTCTACTTGCGCGCCTATATCAATATTTAAACTGTAAAATACTGATTCACTTAGCCACACATTACCAGGCGTTGGTCCGCTATTAGCAACCTTAGTTTCACCTGTTAAGGTATCTTTAACTTTTAACTGCCCTTTTAACGGGTACGCATTAGATGCCGCTTTTACTGAGCTAAACTGCATTTCATCATCGGCAAACAACATAGTGTCGAAGTACACCATTTGCGCCGTTTTTAAATTTTGGCTCTGTGCTTTAGTAATAAAAGCAGTGTCGAGAACATGATCGCTTGCAAGTACACGGTCTGCTGCTATAAAAGCACTGCTTTTTTGCGCAATACTTTGCCCTATTCGCTCAGTAACCATAGACAGTGTAAGCACGGTTAAAACAGCAAGGGCGATAGCTGCGCTTATAACTGTTAGCTCACCACGGCGAAATTCTCGCGAAAATAACTTAAGCGCTAACTTAACCCACATTAGCAACGTCCTCTACTTGGCTTTTTACCAGTAAGCCCGCTTCTATTTGAATAATGTGCTCACATTTTTGTGCAAGCCCTTCATCGTGAGTAACCAAAATAAGCGTAGTGCCGTGTTGCGTGTTTAAATCAAATAATAACGATTCAATCATTTTACCGTTTTTGCTGTCTAAATTAGCCGAAGGCTCATCAGCAAACAATATTTTAGGTGTACCAATAAATGCTCGCGCAATAGCAACACGCTGTTGTTCACCGCCAGAGAGTTGCGACGGGTAATGGTCAATTCGATGGCTCAAGCCTACTTTTTCAAGCAAAGCAATTGCTTGCTCTTTTGCGTCACTTTCACCAGCAAGCTCTGCTGGCAGCATAACGTTTTCAAGTGCCGTTAAGCTTTGTACTAACATGAACGATTGAAACACAAATCCAATTTTAGCCGCGCGCAGTGCAGCACGCTCTTCTTCATCTAAATTCTGTAATGGCTCGCCATCTAAAAATATTTCGCCGCTGCTTGCGGTATCCAGCCCTGCTAATAAACTGAGTAACGTTGATTTACCAGAGCCCGACGTGCCAACAATAGCAACAGACTCGCCATGCTTGACATTAAAGCTGATGTCGCTGAGGATGGGCAGCTCACCTTCAAAGGTAGAGACTACTTTAGACAAACCATTAACCTGAATTATATTTAATTGAGAAAGCGCTGACATATGACTCATTCAATCCTTCGTTTAGTATTCATTTTATTTTTAGTTATCAAACCGCTGAGCGCAGCAGCCGACAACACGATTTTAATACTCGGTGACAGTTTAAGCGCAGCCTACGGACTTCAACAAGAAGAAGGCTGGGTAAAATTGTTACAAGATAAATACGATGACGAACAAGCCGACATTGAACTTATCAACGCCAGTATTAGTGGCGAAACATCTGGTGGAGCCCTACGCCGTTTAGATGCATTGCTTGAGCAATACGAACCCACTCATGTACTTATTGAGCTAGGTGCTAATGACGGTTTACGTGGTTTCCCTGTCAAAAAAATGCAAACTAACTTAACGTCTCTTATTCAAAAAAGCCAAGCAGCTAATGCGATGACCGCCTTAATGGAGATTTACATTCCCCCTAATTACGGTCCGCGTTACAGCAAAATGTTTACAGACACTTTCTCGCGCGTTAGCGAAGAGACAAATGCGCATTTAATGAACTTTTTTATGCTCGATGTTGCAGGTCAACCTGAGCTAATGCAAAACGATAGTTTACACCCTAACAAAAAAGCTCAGCCATTAATACGAGATGAGATGTATGACTCGATCAAAAAGTGGTTAAATAAAGACTAGCCAATTAATACACCGCAAGAGTGCCTTTTTAGGTCTCTTGCGTAATAAACACCCAAACAAACAATCGCTTATTGATTTTTAAAAAAATACACGTACTATTGCATACAAATCGGTATGTGGCGCAGCTTGGTAGCGCACTGTCATGGGGTGGCAGGGGTCGAGAGTTCGAATCTCTCCATACCGACCAATTAACAACATCTGACCTTAGATCCAAACCTAATCCTGAGCTTTCAATACTTCCGTAAAATAATACTTATAGCGTTAATTGATATCACGAGTATCTAGGTGTAAGGTTAATTCCAGATATAAATTTATTTGAGGTGGTAAAATGAGTAAAGACAAGAAAAAAATCACAAAGAGTATGATTTTAAGATCTGTTGCTAGCTCTACTGCCATCGAAACTGGCGAAACAGTTAAAACAATAGAGAAAAAGCTAAAAGCAAACAAACTCAAATATGAGTCTCTTTCGCTCGCTATTTAATTATATCTCTCACAAGCCTTTCAATGTGTTGGTAATTTTTATTTACACCCGCTTGAATTGACTTGAAATAAAAGTCTTTATGCTCGTCCCACAAGCTATAATCAAGCGTTCCTTTACCAGCTTTACTGCACAAAAAATCCATTAATAAACGGCTTATCCTACCGTTACCTTCACGAAATGGATGAATTAAAATAAACTCAACATGGCTCTGCGCTATAAATGACACTAGCTCTTCATCTGTCATTTCTGGTAAATTATTAAATCGAGATAAATACTCACCTTCAAATAACCTAATATTTTTCTCAATTTGTAAAGGCGACATAAACTGAAATCCGCCCTTGCCCATATCAATACTTCTTATTTTACCTGCCCATTCGTATACATTACCTAGCCACTGCCTGTGCCAATTAGCAATATTTTGAAAAGAAAATGTACCATTTTTTGAGTCAGTCGTCGTAAAAATTTTTTCATATAGCTTAACTAAAAGAACGGCTTCAATATCATCCATTTCCGTTTCATCAACAATCGCTAACTTGTTTGCTAAAACTAGCCTTTCAGACCCAGGTTGATATTGCGCTTCAACAGAATCACTAACGTATTTAGACATTTTATTGAACCAGTAAAATAATGAGTGTAAAAGTGCGTACCAACCAATGCAAGTAACCTTTAGCGTTGCCCATTTTATGTAAGTCAAAACTATGTAAATCACTGAATATGAAATACCATAATGATGAAACTAAACGGCAAACTTTTGATTCAAAATGGTCTGGTAGAAATGCTGTGCTTATACCATGAAAGCCAAAGGAGGTTTAAAACGCGAAGTACTAATACCCAACGATTTATCAGCTAAATTGAAACTTCGTAAATTTAAACAAGCTGTCACTATTGTTGATAGAAAAATAAACCACTTACAGCGCTACGATATAGGAGGCGGTAAAAAGTGGTCTGATTCACTTAATAAAGTATCAAACCGTACTCTCTCTCTTTCCAATGGTGCACATGGACTCAGGCATAGCTACGCACAAGAAAGACTATTAGAACTGATACTTAACCAATATCCATACCAAATAGCATTAGAAACCGTTTCGCAAGAAATGGGACATTTTAGGGCTGAGATTACTAAGGTATATTTACGCTAAATTAAAGTTACCGTGAAGATAGCTTTAATTTCAAGTCTTATCTATTTCTTTGAAGATTTACTAGGTTTTAATCCTGGGGTGTTCCCTGGGTATTTTTATTATCACGTCTACGTGTATCAGGTTTGCCAATTGAATCAGCAATTGGTTTTGGTACAAGCTTAAGTGCCATAACCGTTATCCTAGTAATTTATGAGGAAATCCCTTCATGTACTGTGTTTAAAATACAGACTAATCTACTATTAAAAAATCAGAAATTAAATTCCCCATATTTGAACCTAAACTATCTAAAAGTTCAGGGAGTGTGTTAGAAAAACTTTTTTCTTGCTTAAGAGCTAGGCGAATATTTTCTAAACTCACAATGTCCTCATTAAAATTAGATTTATTAAACCCTTGATCTAAAATATTTGAAAGCTCTTTATCTAAAAATCTTCTTTTTGGGCTAACCTTTTCATTGGCATGTAGTACTTCTGCATCATAGTTAAATATTTCAGCAACATGAAGTAACAACCAAAACTCAAACGTTGGATTTGACAATGCGATTTTATAGTCTTTTTCATTACAAATTGGGAGAATCTCAAGAATCGCATTTCTTCGTGATTCAACTGACTCTCTATCAATTACGAGCCACAAGATATCTATATCTTGTTTGAAATCAAATTTTGCTGTTATATGGTTTTCTAAATTCTGAAGTACATTCCTAGGATCGCTGCCTTCGTTAGGTTTTTCTACTAACTCAATTTCGACTAAACTCTTCAAATTTTCAGAAAGTTTACGTTTGATAGCATTAAAATATCCTGGCTCTGTCTTACAACCCTCACAACTTATAATTACTACACATTTTGGATCAGAAGCTAGTTCCTGATACTCTGGGCTGGAAAAGCTATTTTCTTTAAAAGGCATTATTCATCCCATGAAATATTCTGAAAGTTTTTAAAAACTGGAACTGCACCATACCTTCCTACTAAATAAGCTTTTTCTATCTTTTTATCATATCTTTCTTTAAAAGAATTAAGAGAAAACAATTTAGAGCTATGATCCCGTGCCTTTTCAACAAACCATATTTCATCCCTTCTCAATATATCAAGATCCATTAGAGTCGACTCATGTGTAGAAACTATTAATTGTGACTTAGAATCCTGTAATGCATGAAATAAACTAAAAAATTCTTTAGTTAGCTTTGGGTGCAAACTACGATCAAACTCGTCAACTAAAATCGTATGGTTTTCAGAAAACTTACTTAATAGAGGGATAAAATCTAATAACCTTCTTGTACCATCTGATTCTTCTTTTAGTTCGAATGCCTCTTTATGCTTTCCACCATGAATGAAAGCCAATTTTTTTACCTTAATTTCGTCATCGGTATTTTTGTACAATGTTAATAATTCACTATCTCCGTGTATTGCTGCCTCGAAAGCATCATCATTGCTAGAGTCTTTAATAATTCTAGCCTTAAGACTATCAGGGTAATTCTTAAGTGCTTCCTCAAAATCCTCTTCAACTGTGCAAATTTCTGTAACACCCGTATCGAATTTACTTAGGTAATTAGTTAGATCTTTTATTAGACCATTTGTAACTGTTTTAAAGCCGCAATACTTATCGTCTGGATAGAAAATATCTAACTTATCCGAGAACCAATCAAAAACTAAATTTAATTCTTTTACTTCAGATAGTTGTAACTCTTTATCGGCAATTTCTGACAAGAAAAGTTGAGATTTTTGATTTTTCATATCATCGACATAAATTTCAAAACGGCCTTTCAATTCACCCGATTGTAAAGCTTTACCTAAAGAAATATTTGAGCCCACTCTTTCAAAAATCTTTCTCGGGCTATTTAACCCAATTTCATACAACCACTCTTCTACGATCTGTCCAGATGTTAAAATAGTACTGAAGCTGTATGAGTAAAACTTACCATCTAGTTGAATCTCAAATTCAAATTTTGTTTCTTCCTTTGAATTAAAATCACTTAGACGAAAATGTTTTTTGTAAGTGTCTACACTATCAATTCCATTTACTATGATTTTACGAGCAAAATCAATGGCTTTAATTAAGTTTGATTTTCCAGAAGCATTCGCACCATAAATTACACCCGTTTTTAATATTCTAACATTCCCAAAATCAACGACATGGTTATTCAAGATACGGGTGCTACCAGCAGTCATATCAAATGTTTGCTCAGCATTGAATGACGAAAAATTCGCTAATTTAAACTTTTTAAGCACTAGAAATCGACCTTGTATTTGGTTTTTAGAGATTTATTCTCTATATTTCAGCAAGTTTATACCTCTTACGCTACTGTATCAATAAAGTTTAGATAATTAGATCGAATATAGTACCTTAAAAATCAGAGATTGCTTGTTAACTTAAGCTGCCATTTATTTATAAACATCAGCCTTTTCTCCATATACTCCTGCATATTATAACCCCCCTGCACACCTTGCAATTGATGGTTGAGAATTTTTTCAACCACTATCGGAACAGCTCCAATATCAGCATCACCTAAACGAGTAGCGACTGTCCTACGTAAATCATGAGGTACAAATTTAGGTACTCCTAATTGCTCTAGTTTACGACTAATAGATCGTGATAATGAATGTCTATCAATAGGCTGCTCACTTGGGCCTGATTTATTTATTGTTGTACTAGGAAACACATCTTTAGAATTGAGATAGCCAAATGCTGCACGTAACTCATCAAGCAAAATAACCATATTTTGAGTAATCGGTACTTTATGGGTTCTCTCGCCATATTTTTTGCTTTACGTGCTCGGCTGAGCTTGCCCGGATTATTTTATCAAAATTAAACTCTTGCCACTGTGCGCCTGTAACCTCTATTGGCCGACAACCTGTTAGTTATGCATTAGAATGCGTATATGGCTTGTTGGCTTACGCATGACTGGGGAAGACGTTCAAATGCTTGAATAGCCTCTTTAAACATTTGCGTAAGAATAGACTACGTTTTGCGCCTCTATCTGTTATTGGATCAAGTATCTTTTAAAAATTTCGCGGCGGGTTATTTCTTTAAACTTATAATAGCCAATAAATAAAAGCGTCAATTGACGCTTTCTAACTAAATAATACTAGTGCTTGCGCCCTACACCATTACGTACCATGTCTTGCCCTGTTTGGAATACGTCTTCTGTAATACCGCGCGCTAAAAGTAGCTTTTGTTGGTCGTCAAACACAGCAACAAAACGGCTGCCATCTTTGTTATTAGTAGCCATACCAACACCGGCAACACCTTTAAGTCCAAAACCACCGTTTTCGACATCTATTAAAAAGCTTTCTAGTTCGGCTAAAGTATCAATTACGTCATTTTCATTATTCATTTTAAAACTCTTTTAGTAAGGCCTTGATCATTATGGTGGCTATTTTATAGAGAAGAGCCAAAAACTTAAACCCTTTGCTCAGGTTAGTAACTAAATAGACTTTATAGCTAACTCTAAATTGCTTAGCGCACAACCAAACTCTTTTGCATTAACGCGATGATACTGTGTGTCACTCGTTGCTGTAAGGCTAATTATAAACTCATCTTGTTGAGCTACCGCACTTTGCTCTTGGCTTAGGCACATCGCTTGAGTAAGTGATCGCAGTTTTGAATTTGTTAAAATTGAGCCAAAACGCTGCACTGGCAGTGGAGGTATTTTTATAGCGGGTAACGCTTCATCTATTGTGCGTGCGCTTAAGGTAAACGTGTTATTGGTAATTTCAATTACACTGCTTGTAGGCCAATACGAGTAGCTATAGCTCTTACTCTCAGGTTGTGCTTTACCTTGGTTAGCTAAATGCACTACACCACTTTTGCCTATTACGGTTATTAAACTACCTTCTGGCGATTTAATAACAACCAAAGCCGTATTTTCGTCAATACCAAAACCATGTTGAATCTCTGTTTTAGTCTTTTTTACTTCATTTTTATTTAACGCCGCTGCGAGCCTAAATGTACGGTTTTGTTCGCTAAACTGAGTATCTAGTACACCAAAATTAAAGCTGCCAAGTCCACCAGCATTAGTGTTATTTTCATTTTTGCGAAGTGCCTCAAGGCTTGTCGTATTTGTAAGCATGCCCGTCACTTTACTTTGGATTGCTGCGCCCGCGCCTTCACCTACAATTACTGGGCGAGTTTGCAATGCTTGCGTCCACGGGTATGGATTATTGTTTTGATCAAATAATACCTTGTGAGTTAATGCTGCATTACCGCTATTAAACATCACACCGGTACTATTTTTAATAAGTGATACAAGTGCATTAGTGCCACTTTTGCATAAAGCGTATTCGGCCTTTGTGTACTCTGGATAAATTGCTTCCCGGTTATACACATTCATTAATGTATTTCTGAGAGCGGGTAATTCATCGCACGAGTTACTCGTAATCGCTTTAGCAAGTGCTGGCGTTAGTGCTAACCATTGAGTGTTTATATTTGATTGTGCTAAAAGACTCTGCGCTACATCTGCCGACTCATAAGGGTCGCGGCTCGATGCCGTAATAGCAAGCATGGTGGGTTTTGCGTTATTAACTTTTAAACTCCCCGACACAAATTGTAAAATACTATTAGTCGCGACCTCAATATTAAAATCGGTATTTACTTGCTCTTTTAAGCGCTCAGCGTTTTTATCAAGTAGCGGCACTTCTAGCATATCAAATACAAAGTTGTATTCTTGCTGAGTCAGGCTTTCTAATTGCTGGTTATTTATATCACGCCATAGCCATAATAAATCTGTTTTAGATACGCTATTTGACGATTTACCTAGCAAGGTTTTAAGTGTTTTTAATACAGCCGTTTTTGCCTCAACGTTATTATTAGGCCAGTGCTGCGTGATATTTTTTATTTGAGCGTTGCTAACAGCATATAAATTATGTGACTTACCATCAATAGCAGTCTCTTTTTGGCAATTGTTAAGCTTTGCGCTAGTACAGGTAGTAAGCTCTGACCCCACTAAAATTAAAGTTTGGTTTTGCTCTTGAGCCACTGCATTTATTGAATATCCAACACCAAACAATGCCACTAACATACCTAGTAACTTCGGCTGTTGATCACGTAAAAATGCACATATCATAATGTAAACTCTAATATAAATTATAAAACTAATATGTTGTAGTTTAACAGCTAGCCACTTGAGCCTAAATATATTTTTATAAATGTTAAATAATTCAAGCCCCTGAAAAGCGATAGCGTTAAGTGCTTCATTTAAATAAATTGTTTAGCTTACATGCTTGCCCTTGTAAATATTAACTAAACAAATTTAAACAGAGCATTTATTGATCAAATTCATTGTTTAAATTACGGTGGTGCATTGTTTTATGTAACTAGGGTGAAATATGGACTTTTCTAATGAAGAGGTAAATTTTTTAGCTGAGTTATTCAAACCAAATACAAAACAACGTTCCCCTCGCGATCATATGCTTACAATGAAAAGCTCTATACCCGCGAGTATTGCTCACCTTTTTACCCACGCTAATCTAACTTTGCTTGCTGAAGTTGCTAATTACCAACTTTGGTTTCCCTTGCAATTAAAAATTGATGAGTTAGGTGTAATTAACCCCACTTTGAGCGCACCAGAAGTAATTGATACAAAGGGCACTCAACGTAGTTGGCGCTGGAGTGAGCTAAATATTAAAAGCCAAGGTTTTAATATTGAATCGATTTCCAGTACTGGAATATTTTTAAAACCGTTAAAAAGTGGAGAGAGCTTAAAAAAATTACAGCACATGAGCTTTACCTTACCCAACAAAGAAAGTATATCGATAGATGTAGAACCCGTTAGGCAAAGTAGCCTAGGGATTGCAGCAAAAATCACTCAGATTCATAGCGGACAAGAGCAATTACGCGCCTATCTGTTTGAAGAACATAAACGCCAATATGCTAAGCTGTACGAAGATGGACAACTAATTGAACAGTTAATTTAGTCCCTTTTAAACACTCACAAGCACTTCACTTGGCTTTATTTAACCCCCTCTCAATGTTAATCTGTCCCCCTATTAATAAATCATAAGGATATGACAATGCCAGGTGCTTTTGCGCACATCACAGCCGTTAATATTGCAACGCAAACCAAATCACTCGCTAAAATGGATATGCCTAAAAAGGCAAAACTTATTTTGAGCCAACGCCAAGCATACCTTGAACTAGGCTGTGTAGCCCCCGATTATCCTTACTTAGCAGTAGCGCAGCCTAGCCAAAATGCGTGGGCCGACCTAATGCACTATGAGCACACAGGCGATTTACTTAAAGCCATGATTGAATACTGCAAAACACTTGAAAGTGAAGCATTTGAAAAGTGTTTTGCTTGGTTATGCGGTTATATGGCCCATGTTGCTGCGGATATAACAGTGCATCCGGTTGTTGAATTAAAAGTAGGCCCGTATGAGCAAAATCAAACGGCGCACCGTACCTGCGAAATGAACCAAGATGCATTTATTTGGCAGCGTTTAAATTTAGGTGAGTTAGGTTATGCTGACCGCGTGCAACAAAATATTGGATCTTGTACTAACAAAGACGATAATTTTGATACCGATATTGCAAAAATTTGGCAACATGCTTTATTAACGGTTCACCCAAGCTACGCAGCACAACACGCTCCTAACTTTAATTCATGGCATAACGGTTTTCAGCTTGTAGTAAATAATGTTGAAGAAAGCTATCGATTATTTGCCTGTGCACGCCATGTTGCTGCTGATTTAGGTTTGTTTTATCCTCGCCCAAACGAAGTTGACTCCACTTTTATTGAACAACTAAAAACGCCGCACGAGCCTATGCATTACAACGATATTTTTGACTTTGCCGTTAGTAACATTCAGCACTACATAACTATTATTGCCAATGCCGTATTTTTAGGTACTGATTGCAGTGCAATTAAAAATTGGAACCTAGATACAGGCTACGATGAACACAACACGATGACGGTATGGAGCAAATAAAATGAAACACTTACTTTGTATAAGCCTCATAGTATTACTTAGCGGTTGCTACACTCCTAAAAACAACAATCCAGAAGTGATGGCCGACTTAGCCTCGCAATTAAAAGATATTGCTACAGCCGTTGATGGCACATTAAAATTTAGTGAAACACCCTATTCAACAACTGATGAGTTATTAAAAGCTGCTGTTAATAACGATTTAAGCAAACTTGCACCCTTTGGGGAATACACGCTTATCGTGAACATACAAGATGATAACGCAGTGCTACTCTTATGTGATGCCAATACTGCTTTAATTGAAGATGCAGGCTGTACTGCTCAATCAGATATACAGCATTGGGGAGCTGAGGCTATTCATCAGTGCGAAATAACCATAAACGCCCAACAGCTCTGTAATTAGGTAATAAAACCCAGCTAGTTTTATAGAACATACATACCTTAGGTGTATATGTTCTATATAGTGCCCACTAAATACATTTAAAGTTGAGCTGTCATCTCTTTAGGGTTAAATACTAAGCCATGGCGACTAACATGCTGTGCAAAATTTTCGGCTGGCATTGGTTTAGCAAAGTAAAAGCCCTGAAATTCTTTACACCCCATTTGCGTCATTATTGCTACTTGCTCTTGGGTTTCTACTCCTTCGGCTACACACTTAATATCAAGCTCTTCACACATAACGTGCACCGCTTTAACTAAACTTTTTTGACGCGTAGAGCTCGTTACTTGGCTTATTAATGAGCGATCTAACTTGAGCTTGTTAATAGGGTAATCGGCAAGGCGTGCAATATTAGAATAACCCACCCCAAAATCATCGACCGAAATAGTAAAACCCCACGATTGCAGCGTTTGCATAAGCTTTAGCGAATGCGTTTGGTTTGCCTCAAGAGAGGTTTCAGTCAGTTCTAACTCTATTTGAGGTGGCTTTACGTTAAAGTCGGCAAGGTATTTAACCAGTTTTGACATAAAATCGGTTTGGCTAAAATCAATTAGAGATATATTTATTGCCACCGGCACACTCGGTAAACCCGCCTTGGTCCAATCGGCAATTTGAGCGCACACCTTTTGAATAATCAGGTCGGTTAGCCGACTAACCATTCTGTATTCTTCGGCAATAGGAATAAATACCACTGGCGACACATTACCCAGTATTGGACTGTTCCAACGCGCTAAGGCTTCAAGCCCTATACATTGACCCGTTGCATCTACTTTAGGTTGATAGTGCACCGACAAATCGCCCTGCTGAAGCGCTTCATCTAATAACATTGAAATTTCGTATTTTTCAATAAAAGCTTGTGATTGTTTTTCGTTATAACCACTAAGGGGCATATTACAATTTGCTAGTTTAAGTGCTTCGCATGCATTGCTAAGTACTGTTGCGCTGTTTTTTCCATGATCAGGATACTTTGCAAAACCAAATAAAAATGATTGCTGACACTTAGTGCCAAATACATTATATGTTTTATCTAATGTATTTTTTATTTGCATCAATAGCTTATCTTCTAGCTCGTTTTGCGAGTTTGCGCCAATTATAAAAGCAAGCTTTCCTACTCCTATATGAGCACACAACAGCGGCCCATCTGGCATCGCTTTTAAACGCTTGTACGCGTTAATAAGTAATGCTTGAGAGTCGGCTTTAGTGAGCTTTAAATTTAAGTATTCACTATTTGCACTTTGCGCAACAACGATATAAAAACCTTTTTGGTATTTGCTTGTTAATCTGTCGCATTGCAGCTCAAACCATTCTCTATTAGGTAGTTTTGTTTGCGAGTCTCTAAAGCGTAAACGTTTATTTTCTTGTTCCATCATCGATAAATTTTGTTTAATGAGCTGCTCTTGCGTGCAATCGTAAAAGTCATATACACGGTAGTTTGTACTCATTGTTATTTGCTGATAACTGGCTTTAAAATAACTTTTTTTGTACTTCACAATTTTATTTTGAGCATTAGAGTCGTCAAAAACTAAGGCCGGAAATAAATGAGAAAGATTAACACTTCCTTCTTTTAATTCTTTTTTTATACCAAACATATCAATAGCATGTTGATTAAAATCAGTAATGACAAGGTTTTCGTCAACAATAACTTTGGCTTTATTTGATTCGGTGAACAGGCTTCGATAAAGCTCATTTTTATCTTTAAGGTGTGTATTAGCGCTTATCATTGTTTTGTTTAAACGCTTAGCAGCCACAATTGTGCGCGCCACAGCAAGGGGAATACAAATGTTAAAAAATAAAAATATAAGCCCTGTAATGTATAAGTCAGCGTCGGGAAGTTGTTGAGCTATGCCGGTTAAACCCGAGACATCAACGTTATTGATGATCATATAAAACGGTACAATATTTAATACGCCATAAGCAAAGGCTGTTCTATAACCAAGGAGCATAAGTGCGATTATTGGGCAGGAATACATATACATAGAGCCCACTTTAGCAAGCTCTAGGTCTGTTAAAAATAAGTTCATTGACACGCTAGCAGCTACAATAGCGATTAAAAGTACATGAGCGCTGAAGTGATAAAAACGCTTACTTGCTATAAGCAAACCGCATACAGTCGCAAAAAAACTGCTTGTTAATACAACAATATAAATTAAGTTAAACTCAATAGCGCTTGCGTACGTGTGGCACACCACAGCAAAACATAACACCATTACTAATGATAGAATAATGCGCAGTGCACTTACTCGCCAATTAGCAACCTGATCAGGGGCTGAATAGTGATCATTTAATAAAAAGAACCTATTGAAAAAATGCATAATAAACAACAGTTAAAGCTCATTCTTCTATTAGACATTGATAACTTGTTAAAATCAATCTAATGAATATAATTTCTATTTACATTGTTCTATAAAATAGACAGGTGTAAACCTGCTCGTTAGCCGTTAAACATTCATTTTTCGAGTGTTTTTACAGTTATCTTCTTTAAGCGCGAAACCACTGCATCCTAAAAATTCACCGTGCTTAGATTTACGTTTACGCATTTCGCGACCACACTTTTCACAAATTGGATGCTGCGTTTTACACTCTGTATTCACACATTGTGAATACGTGCTTTTATCAACTGATGGGCTACTACAGCTTTTACACACTCGTAGTTTAGTTTCGCAAATCTGCGTATTAGTACAGCTATAATAATCACCATACTGACCCGTTTTTGGCACAATTAATCCGTCGCTGCACGTATTACACTCTCTTTGCTTTAGTTGCGACTTGTTAAACAACGTGGAGCCGATTTGAATAGGATAATCGTCATTTACTAGTTCTTTTACAAACGCTGAGCATGCATAAGGGTCTGCAATTAGATACGCTTTATGTTTTGCGCGCGTAATACCTACATAAAGCAAACGCCTTTCTTCTGAGTGAGTGAATTCATCTTGCTCTGGTAATAACGACTCCACCAGCAAGTTATTTTGATTATCGCTAGGAAACCCTAATTTACCTTGTTCAAAACCAATAATAATACAGTAATCGGCTTCAAGCCCCTTAGCGCTATGCAATGTCCAAAAATAAAGAGGGTTTGTATGCTTTTTATCTTTTAAATGCTGCTGCACGCTATTTAACATGTATCTATATCGACTAAGTATGGCAATGCTCGCTGATGCATCATTTTTTTGAATAGTGCTTATGCTCTGTTGTACTTTCATTTCTATCGATTTAGTACCTTGGTATAAATCGTCTAATAAAATAACTTGTGGTGTGGTTACTTGTGTATGTGTGCTGATCTGCTTTTTATATTGCTCAGGGTTTTGCATTACAAAACGCCCTGCTACATCACTAATACTATTGTTATATCTAAATGTTTTTTGCAGCATAGTAAGAGAGTGGCTGCCCACTAATTCATTAAAGCGTGTAGTAAGCGCTAAATTACCACCCGAGAACCGATAAATTGCTTGCCAGTCATCACCAACAGCAGTAAAGCGTATTCCGTTACCATGTTTTAATATGGCATTTATGAAAGCCATGCGCGCGCTTGATATATCTTGAAACTCATCAACTAAAATGTGGCTCCATGGAATATTAAAATCTCCGCTTACTATCGCCTTTGTTGCTTGAATAATCATGTCGTCAAAATCAATGGTACTTTGCGCGTTTAGTTCATTTATATAAGCATCATGAATTTGCACTAACAAGTTTGCATATTGCTGGTAATTTTTAATACCACTTTGCTTAATGCGCTGTTCTATTTGCTTATTACTTAGTTGCTCCACTCGAATAGCTTGTAAACATTTTATGTACTTATCAATGCCTTGCTGTAACTGCCCTGAGTTATTTAAAGTATGAAATATTTCGTCGTTACTTAAAGGTGTTAATTCAACATTATGCTTCTTTAATTGCTTTGCGAGGGTTTGCTCTAGCTTTCCTTCTACCCAGTTGTAATGAAAGGTCTCGAGTAAGGTGGTGCCATTTTGTTTATGCAGTTTGCGCTTAAATGCAACTTGCTCGTTATAATGTTTTTTATCTATATCGGCACGTGTATTCCCTTGCCTATCAATGCCAAAGTGCTCTAGGTAAATATCATATTGAGGTATATAAAAGTCTGGTTGGTATTGCCCACTTAGCTCTGCGCCTTGGCTAAAGTGATAATTCACCTCATAACTGTGCGGTACGCAATTCAAATGTAGCCAGTTTGAAATAAGCACTTCCTGATAACTTTTTACTTTATGACCCGCAAGGCTACGGTATTCGTTATCGCGTACGTACCGCTCGTACTGTGCATTATCTTTAAAGCTAAATATATCAATCGGCTCATGGAGTAAATCTAAAAATGCTTTTAAAAACTGTGGTTCGGTTTGTATTTTTTTACTTACCCACCCAGTTAACCAACTATTTAATTGAACTGGGTCAGTTGCAAATTTTGATAATTCGATTGGCTTTTTAGCACTTTGTAGTAATTTAAGCCCAAGCGCATGAAACGTTAAAATAGTGGGTGCTTTGGTATGCAATTTTGCATGCGTGGCGCGTTTAATAAAGCGCTCTTTAATCTCATTTGCTGCTGTTTTATTATAGGCCAGCACCAAAATTTGCTCAGGCTTGGCAATATTGCATGCTATTAAATCTAAAGACTTTGCTACCATCACAGATGTTTTACCTGTGCCTGCTGCTGCTAATACTAAATTTTTATCGTTATCGCGTATTACCGCTAAGCGCTGCTCTGTTGTTAATGGATTTGACTCTACTTGATTAAAAAAGTCATTTTTAAGAGTTAGTTGTTTTTTTTCATATTTATGGCGCAACTGTGCAATTGCATCGTGAGTATTGGGCGTAGTGCTCAGTATATTTAAAAATTTAATACTACTTTGCGATAAGTGCTGTTGCCACACACTTGTACTTTTAGCGTACTGCTTGGTAAGCAAAAACACATCATTATTAAGTGTTTTTATGGAACTATCACGTAAAAACTCATCTAAAGCATAGCGCTTAAGCGAAATCTTTGCGTTATTTACCTTTTGCTCAAGCAGGGTTGAAAACCGCGTGTTAAGGGCCGTATTTAAAGCGTTCGCTTGTGATTTGTTTAAAAAGCTAATTGATGTATTGCTACTGTCGCACAAATTAATTCTGGCGCTAAATAAACGGTTTTTAAGTATTGAGTAATTATAAAAGTCTTTAATTAAAAATGTCCGTGCGGGAGCGCTTCTAAAATGCACAACAAGGCGCTCTTGTTCAATAGTTACGTGTTTAATACGGGTAAAAAAACGGCCTAGCCAACTTGGAGTAGCAATATACTGCGCCATAATACTCAATATGAAGATATGCTTTACCTTAATTGTAACATACTCTTTTGTGATACATTTAGCGCTAAATCGGTGCTTACTTAGTAAACAATTTCATTGGTAAGTTAGTTTTTAAATCTGGTGATTAATATTTTATTTACAACCATTAACAAATTTAAACATTTATAGATAGCTTGTTGTGTAACAATGCACATATACAAACTTACACTTCATATAATTGTTAGGTATATCCCCAATTAAACAATTATTTACAGCCTAATTAAGTGGTTTAAAGGAGCTAACATGCTTAAAAAATGCATTACCACAACGGCTTTAATTTTAGCATTATGCGCTTGCACGTCAGAAACAGAGTCGGATTTAGTAAAAACACAAGGTATTTGGGCAGGTTTTGAACTAGTTTCTGACGGTAACCGCACGCGTGTTAACGCAGAACTAAATGCAGGCGATGTTAATGGCTCTAACATTGTTTTAAGCGATAGCGACTCATTACAAGCTGTTGTTAATAGCACTGCTATTGTACTTACAAAAGATACCGACTTTTTAGACGTTGATTACCAAGCATACATAAATGCCACTGACGATAACCAACAGTTTGATATAAAATTTAAACGGGACGATGGCATAAATGCTAATTCGAGCGTGGAGTTGCCTTTAAATTTTATTATTTTAACCCCGAGTAACAATCAAAATTTTGATATTAATAGTCCCCTTACAGTTCAGCTAGATGGCACTGATCCTAATAGTACTAGCCAAGTAGAACTTAGCAGTAGCTGCACTAACAATAATAATGAAACACTTTTACAATCAACGCTTTTTGCGCTTAACACTTCGCGCCTTGAAATAAATCTGCAAAGTTTAGATATGTTTAGCAGCTCGCAAGTAGATCAAGGTAAAACGTGTGATTTAACAATTAGTGTGAAACGCGATCGATTCGGTAGTATTTCGGGTGAATACGCAAACCAAAGCTATATTAAATCCCAGCAATCGCGCGCTATAAAAAATATGACTTTAACGTTTTAATTTGCACGCTAATTTACTCAGCGTTAAGCTACGCCTTTATTAAGTAACTCTACCAATTGTAATTGCCCTCCTTATTTATAGGAAAGCTAATAACAATTGATATAAAGGTTTATTATGACTAACAGCACATACCCTATTGGCACACCTGGCAAAAAATGGAATGACAACGATAAAGCCCAGTGGTTAGCACGCCAAAACATTAAACGCAGTTACCAAAACGAAGTCGTAACGCTAATTAATGACCTTAAGAGCACCTTAGATATAGAGCAATACGGCGAGCTTAATTACACCGCTGGCACTTACCCATTATATATATTAAAAACGCCTAACTTTAATGCTAATAAACCAACTGTTTTAATCACCGGTGGTGTACATGGCTACGAAACCAGTGGCGTACATGGCGCACTTAGGTTTGCTAAGACATCGGCTATGCAATATTGCGAACAGTTTAATATTATTGTTGCACCCTGCATTAGCCCTTGGGGATATGAGACTATAAACCGCTGGAACCCAGATGCTATTGATCCTAATCGCTCATTTTACGAGGGAAGCCCAGCTCAAGAATCAGCCGCTATTATGGCGTTTGTAAAATCATTAGGTACTGACTTAATCGCTCATATTGATTTACACGAAACAACAGATAGTGATAACAGTGAATTTAGACCCGCACTCGCTGCGCGTGAAGGCACTACAAATACTAACTGGAACATACCTGACGGGTTTTATTTAGTTGCAGATACCAAAAAGCCTGAGCCGGAGTTTCAAAAAGTCATTATAGAAAGCGTTGCAAAGGTAACTCATATTGCACCGAGCGATGAAAATAACCAGCTAATAGGCGTACCTCAAGAGCAATTTGGCGTGATTAACTATGCAGCACGCGATTTAGGTTTATGTATGGGCTTTACTGATGCACCCTATGTAACCACTACCGAAGTGTACCCAGATAGCCCAACTGCCACCGATGAAGAATGTATTTTGGCACAAGTAGCCGTTATAACGAGCGCGCTAAATTACATTACAACCTCTACAAAAGATTAACCACTGTTCAAGAGCGGGTACTCATTAAATTAAGTACTCGCCCCAACCAAGAAACAATCCGATAACAAAAAACAACCCAAAAGAACTGGTTTTATTGAATTTAAAGGTATAAGGTTAGCCTTCCCTCAAATTCAAGGAGTATACATTGGGGTTTAAAAACAAATATGGACAGGTAAGCCTCTATACTGAAAATAACGTTGTTATCGCTCACTTTTCGGGATACATCTCCTCAGGGCTTCTTCGTGCGTTTAAAATTGAACTATGCGAAAAAATAAAGTTACTCAAAAATCAGCCTTGGGCCTATATTAGTGATTCTTTTGATGTTTTGGCTGCAACGCCTGAGGCAGAAAAAGAAATGATAGATATTAGCCATTTAATGAAAGCAAACAACTGCCTAAGTAGCGCGTTTGTACTCACATCAGCTATCGCTATAAATCAAATGAAGCGCATTTTAGAGTGTGCAAAAAGAAACGTTAATTTTAGTGAGTGCATATTTACCGATTTAGATAGCGCTAAACAGTTTATTTCTCACAACTTAAAAAGTAAGCAAGGCCAACTGATATAAAATAATTGACCTTGCTTTATCAATCTTAGTTTTTGTAAAACTGACTATCTTTGGTTATTGTAATGCTGGCGTTTTCTTGCGCTGTTACAATAAATTGTAACTTACTCACTTTACGCTCAATATCGTAACCATCGGCTGTTATAGTAACGGGGACTCTTTTCATCGCACCCGGTTGTACAAGCGTAGATCTCGGACTTGAGAGCGTTGCCCCTGGTAAACCCTCTATGGCAATACTGTAATGCAGTGCTTGCTGCGTTTTATTAATAATAGTAAGTGTATAAGGGTTTTCTACAAGGCCCTCGTAGTTCACTCTATAAAGCGCATTCCTATCGCGTAGTACTGAGGCTTCTATTGGTGTACGTTGCAGCATCCATGCAAACATAGAAATGATTAACAAAGCCGTTAATGCGCCGTATCCTACTAGTTTTAACCTAAATGGATTGGTTTTTTTACCTTCCATTTGTTTTTCACTCGCGTATTTAATTAAGCCTTTTTCGTAACCAAATTTCTCCATGGTATCGTCGCAGGCATCAATACATAAGCCACAGTTTATACATTCATATTGCAATCCATTTCGAATGTCTATTCCTGCAGGGCATACCTCTACACATAAGTTACAGTCTACACAGTCACCTAAGTTAAGCTCTTTTGGATCAGCTTTGCGTTTACGTGGTCCTCGGCTTTCACCACGCTCGCTATCATATGTAACAAGCAACGTATCTTTATCAAACATAACAGCCTGAAAACGAGAATACGGGCAAGCAATAGTGCACATTTTTTCGCGTAAAAACCCTGCATTGCCATAAGTACAAAAAGCGAATAAAAACACCCAAAAGCTCGTTATACCTGACCACTCAAACGTAAGCATTTCCATATACAAACTTTTTGCCGGAATAAAATATGCCATAAACGAGGTGGCGGTTAAAACTGAAATAATAATCCACGCACTGTGCTTAGTTATTTTTTTGCGCCAAGTGCTTAGCGTCCACTGTGATTTATCTAATTTAATTCGCTGATTTCGAGTGCCTTCTATGCGTTGCTCTACCCACGAAAACATGAGCATCCATATAGTTTGCGGGCACGTATAACCACACCAAACCCGACCAAGCCAGTTAGTTACAAAAAATAATGCAAAAGCCCCCACCATAAATAGCAGGGCTAAAATCATAAAATCTTGAGGAAGGAGTGTTAAACCAAAAATAGTAAAGGTTTGCGTTGCCACATCTAGCAGCACAGCTTGTTGTCCGTTATCTTGGATCCACGGTACTGCTATAAAAGTTAGCATTAACAGCCAACCTAAATTACGGCGTATGCGCTGAAAAAATCCTTTTTGCTCGCGGATATAAATTGGCCCTTCGGTGTTATAGGGCTTAATGATCATGTCTTCTTCTTTAATATCAAACTTCATAGTACTTGCTTCATAATGACGGGTATTATGCAAGCATTTGCAACTTTCAGACCAAGCTGAAACTTTATTTACATCATTGATACTAAACAGTTTATTTCAACGCAGTAAAATAAAATTCGCGATATTAAACGCGCTTCGCGATATATCACGAATTTTTAGCAATCCCTAACTTTCGCATTTTTGAGCGTAGTGTACTCTCAGGTAAGCCCAATTTAACTGCTCCCCCTTTATCACCCGATATTTGCCAGTGCGATAACACAAGAACAGAGGTTATATGCTGCTTTTGCGCTTCATCAAGCGTAAGTGAAGGGTTAATAACTACTTCACCACCCGCTTGCAAAGGCTGACTTAGCTGTAGTACAACCTGATTAGATAAAATAGCTTCGCGTTCAAGTACATTTTGCAGCTCTCTAATATTGCCTGGCCAATTGTAGGCTTGCAGCTGCGTAATTGCTTTTTTACTTAGCCCTTTTAAGTGTTTACCCAGTCGTTTATTTATCTGCGCAATTAAATTAGCGCATAAATAAGGAATATCCTCTTTTCGATCTTTAAGGGCGGGTACTTTTATAGGAAATACATTAAGCCGATAATACAAATCAATTCTAAACGTGCCTTTTTGTACCATTTCCCACAGGTCGCGGTTAGTCGCTGCAATCACTCTAATATTTACTTTTAGCGTATTGCTGCCACCCACACGTTCAAACTCTTGTTCTTGCAGGACTCTCAGTAATTTACTTTGCGCCTCAAGTGGAAGCTCTGCTATTTCATCTAAAAACAAGGTGCCTTTATCAGCAAGTTCAAAACGCCCTTTACGGCGTTCATTTGCACCTGTAAACGCGCCTTTTTCATGTCCAAAAAGTTCCGACTCTAGCAAACTTGGGGTAAATGCGGCGCAATTTACTTTTATAAAGGCTTGTTCGCTACGCTTGCTTAGTCGATACAAATTACGAGCAACTAATTCTTTACCCGTGCCATTTTCGCCAAGTATAAGCACTGTGCTGTCGGTTTCACTTACCAGTTTTATTTGATCTAACATGGTTTGAAATACATGGCTTTGTCCAACTAGCCCTGAGTCTTGCCAATCTTCGTTAAGTTCTGCAATTAAGTAGTTGTTTTCATCTTTTAGCTGCTCACTTAAATGCTTTACTTGCTCAAGTGCCTCTTGCAGTGCATTTTGTGTTTGCTGTTGCAGTGATATGTCGCGAAATACCGCTACAGCACCAATTAACTCATCATTTTGATAAACAGGTGTTGAGGTGTATTCCACTGCAAATGAGCTACCGTCTTTACGCCAAAAAACTTCATTTTTAACTTCACGACGTTTTCCGTCAAACATGGTGCAATATATTTGGCATTCATCAGCGGGATAAGGTGTGCCATCAGCATGAGTATGGTGATGATATTGATGTATTTTTTTACCTAATAGTTCATCAGCACACCAACCCGTCATACGTTCAGCTGCAGGATTAACAAACACCGCATTACCCGACAGGTCAAAACCGTATATGCCCTCACCTACTGCGTTTAGCAATAATTTAGGATCGTTTAAAAATTGTTTTATCATAAATGTACCTCGCGAAATATCGCGAGCATTATGGCAACTTTATACATTAAGTGCACTCATTACTTAAAATGCACTCACGTGCTCATTAAAACGCTATAAATAGTGCTGAAATAGCGTTTTTACATCTATTTTTGCACCTAGCCTTGCGGCTATTAAGTAAAGTCCTGCAAGTTTTCGGTGAATAAATAGCGCATCAACGGGCGGTGTATGCCATTGCTGAGATTGCCCACTAAGAGCAAGCCCTGCATTTTTAATTTTGAGCGCTAGTTCGCTATTTTTAAAATCAAATTTCCCTTCTGCTCTCAGTGGCTCGCACGCCATTAAGAATAAATCAATGACGTTGTTTTTATACTCATCAACTAAGTCATTTTTAAAATAACCAATGTGTGAAGCCGCTCTAAGTACACCTTCTCTGTTGTTTTCACTACCCGCTTTAAATAAAGCTAAATAAGCGCGGCTAAGCTCGGTTGATATTTCTCGCGTTGCACCAAAATCAAATAAAACAATTTTTTGTGTATCAAGCTGATAATGAAAGTTGGCAAAGTTAGGGTCGGTTTGAATTAATTTAAATTCAAACATTTCTTTAAAAAACAAATCAATAAGTTGCTCTGCAACAAAGCTTTTTTGACTATCAGGTAGCTCTGTAATGCTCTCAATGGGCTCTGCTTTTATATATTCCATAGTAAGTACTTGTTGTGTGCTGTGCTCTGGATATACGCTAGGCACTTTAAAGTGGGTATTGCTTGCTAGTGCATTTTTATAACGTATTAAGTACTGAGCTTCCCGCTTATAATCAGCCTCGGCTAATAACTGCGCCTTAGCCTCACCAATAAGTGGTTTAATATTAAGATCTTTTGGCAATAATCGAGAAATCGTTAATAAAGAAATAACGTTATCGACATCACTTACTACACTTTTTGCAATACCAGGGTATTGAATTTTAACAGCAAGCTGATCGCCATTTTCTTTATAAGCTAAATGAACTTGCCCTATAGAAGCCGCTGCAAAAGGCCTTAACTCAATATGAGAAAAACGCGCTAGCCACTCATCCCCCCATTGCTCTTTTAACACTTCAACAAGCTGCTTATGAGGCATTGGATTCGCGTCTGAGCGCAGTAAAGCAAGTAACTGAGCCAATTCAGGACTAAGTAAATCACCGGCATCCATTGAAAGTAATTGCCCGAGCTTCATTGCAGCGCCACGTAAATGAGATAGCTGTGTGGCTAGTTTTTCAATGTTTTTAGGTTGTAGTAGTAAGCTTTTATTGTCCCAACCTTTACCGGTTAGCGCGCTCTTAGCGCCATCAACTAACATATTGGTAGCAACACCTGTGGCGAGTGAGCCTAATTTTGCAAAGCGAGAAAGCCGAGAAGTGGGAACAGTACGAGGAGCCGCCATAATATTAAAACCTAATTAGCCTGAAAGTCAGGCTAATTAATACGTATATTGTAAGTAGGTAGATCTACTTACAGACGAGGTACTAGCTTAATTGCACCTTCAACCACTTTCATATCAAGTGGAAGTTTACTGAGTAGCATCATTTTAGGGTCGTCCATATTTAATGTATAAACAGGGTTAACCGCTAAAAAAGCATTAATCACATCCATTGCTTGGCTATCAAGTGCACCTAAATTACCTTTAAAACCACCGGCATCAACACTCGAATCAAGTAATTTAATATTGCGTAAGAACACCGCTTTTTTCTCACTGTCGTAAAATGGGCTACCTTCAATTTGTAGCTTTAAACG
The DNA here is from genome assembly GCF_040309225.1 of Pseudoalteromonas sp. GW168-MNA-CIBAN-0100. Taxonomy (NCBI): domain Bacteria; kingdom Pseudomonadati; phylum Pseudomonadota; class Gammaproteobacteria; order Alteromonadales; family Pseudoalteromonadaceae; genus Pseudoalteromonas; species Pseudoalteromonas sp. GW168-MNA-CIBAN-0100. Next base: position 33,907 of record NZ_JBEOOL010000031.1, read on the forward strand.
CACTGGGTATTTAAGTGCGAATGCATTAATTTCAGCGCTTGAATCGGCACCAAGAACAACAACATCGCGGTTATCAGGCCCAATATTTACACTTAAGTCGTTTACATCAAACTGAACTGGCAAACCCATTAAGCTTACTTTTTCACTTAACTTTGGTAATTGCTTACCCAGTACAGACTCAACCTCAGAGTTAGTAAATGAATATACTGATATGCCTTGCGTGGTATTACAGGCAGTTAAAAATAACGCTGCAATAATAACTAAAATTCTCATGAGAACCCTTTTGTTTATAAATTAGTGATACATAAAAAAGCCGCTATTAAAGCGGCTTATTAAAATAGTAACCAGCATATATTACGCTAGTTCTAGGGCGTGTTGACCTTTGTTGATTGAAATTTGTTCAATCTAGGGTCGATTTAATCGCGGCGTGAGGTTTGTAACCTAGCGGGCTAAGTCAAAACCGAGCAACAAAGAGTTAATCGTCCCTAGAAAGAACCCAAAGGGCAGCGCATGTTTGGCATTTATGCTGCGTTATCGCCTATTTATGGGGAATAACCACACTACATAGACTCTGCCTTGCCTAAATACCAAACAGTCTGCTGCAAATTCAACCACGAAAGGTCAACACGCCCTAGTGTATTAAGCTGCAAGTGTCGCTTTAAGTCGCGTTAGTGTGTCAGGTTCAACTGAACCAGCACTGAGCGCTAATAACTGTTTTAAATAATAGTTTAAATCAGCATGTTCGCCACGATGTTTGTCATCTAACATGGCTACTTGTTCTGCCATTCTAAGTGACTTATCGGTTGAACTTACGTTCGCTAGTATTTCCATGCGAGTAATAAGTTGCTCTTTACTTAATGTTGTTTTAAGCGGTGCTTGATACTGACTTGGTAACGCTTCATTGTTTTCAAGTGCTGTAATTAACGCATCTAGATTAGCTTGCTCTGATTTGCTTGTAAGCAATGCAAGTTTATCGTCAATAGCTGCTAGTAGCTTAGTAACTTTTGGCGCTAACGATCTAAATTGCGTGTACCCTTTCACTTTTGTTTCTAGGTCGTGCAACTGTGCTCTTTGATTTACATCGCTAAGTGCTGCTTCAAGCTCAGCAAGTTCTGCAACTGCTTGTTTATCTGACTCATTTTGATCAAGTTTTTGCTGCTCAAATTCACTACTACGTTTAGTAAATGTTTCATCGTTAAATTGACGAAATTTTTGCCATAACGCATTTTCAGCTTTTAAACCTGCAAAACCAATTGTTTGCCATTGCTGCTGCATTTGCTTCAACTCTTGGCACGCAGCGGCTAAATCATCGCTTTGTGATAATTGCTGCGCTTTTTCTACTAATTCATTTTTAAGTACGGCATTACTTTTATGAAATGCGTTTAATAAAGCCAGTACTTGTTGTTGCTCGCTTTTATAACGATCGTTTAGTGTACGGTATGTTTTAGGATCAACTTTACCTACACTGCGCCACGCTTTGTTTAAACGATTGTATTGGCTTTCATATTGCTTCCAATCAAAGTCATCCTCAGCCGTAGGCTGTAAATGAAGCGCGTGCATGTCGCTAATAATACTTTCGCGTTGTGCTTTTGAGGCCTCGCGTTGTACTTCTTGCTCTGCAAAGTAACTACGACAAGGTGCAAATAACAGCTCGATTTTTTCATCAAACTGCACGCCTTGTTGCTTTTCTTCATCTGTATCTAAACGACCTAACTCATTCCAACGCTTGCGTAGCACTTTTACTTGCTCTGCGCGTTGTTGTGGGTCAGTACACTCTTCACTTACTAATGCACTTACTTCTTCTAATAAAGCTTCACGCTTTGGTGCTGCAGCGTATTTTTGCCAATCTTTAGCATCTGCAAGTTGCGCTTCAAGTTCCGCTTTTATATTTACAAGCGGCTGTTGATATTGCTCAGTGAGTGTATTAAATAACTCTTCAAACCCTTTAAATACGCCAAAGGCAACATTAAAACGACCTTCTTCAATTAGGCGTTTAACATCACGAGCTTTGCGTTTTGCTTGGCTTTGGTTTTTTTCAAGTGGCTTAACTAGCTCACTCATTGGTGCTAAAAATTGCTTTTTATGCGTATTTAACTGTGTTTTAAAAGTACTTTGCAGTGCACCATCTAAAATATTTAAATGACTACGCGCTGCTTTAAAACCATTATTAAATTCAGTTAGAGTTGCATCGTATTGCGCTAAATCTTCTGCTGGCTTAATTTCGCATAATGCTGCAAAAGCGAGTTTGTACTCTTTAATAGCCGTTGTTAGCTCAGGTAATTTAGCAACTTGAGTAAATAGTTTTTCTAACTTGCTTACAGCCAGTTTAGATTGCGTATTATTAGCAAGTTCTATTTCGCTAATAGCTTGCTTAGCTTGCGCTACTTTTGCATCAAGCCAATCTTGTTGAATTTGCTCTGGTGTTTCAAGGCCTAGCTGTAAGGCGTTTTCTATTTCTTCACTTAACGCTTCAACAGTTGCAAGCGCTAGCAATTGGCGCTGTTGTAGCGCTAATTTTTGCTGCTCTTTGTCGTGTATCGCTTTTAGCTGTTCAATGTGTGCATCTAACTTAGTGGTAATCGAAATATATTTTTCGTCAAGAAGCTTAACACGCTCATCACTTAGCCATTTGAGCTCAAGTGCTTGCCACTGGGCCATTAATTCGCCGGCTTGTGGATTTACAACACCAAAATCTGTTTTTTCACGTAAAGCATTTAACTTAGCTAAAATAACACGTGTTGCACTTTCAACCTGCAGTGGCATTTCTATTGCTAAACGCTCATTTTCAATATGCGTTTCAAGTGCTGCTTTTGCACCATCCTTTGCATGCTTTACTAATGGCTTAATTAATTGATGGGTAATAACAAGTTCAACTAATTGAGTTTGTAGCTCTTCGCTACCTTCTTTAAATGCTTTTTCTACTAGTTTTGGATTTGCTAAACGTTTTAATAATTTAACGCGTACTTGCAGTTCTTTTTCTGCAAACGCTAACTTTTCGAGTGTTTTAACGGGTGCAAAACGCTCTATGTATTCGTTTTTAATTTGCGGTGTTAGTGCACTCTCGCTATTTAAAACAGCATTAGATATTTGAAGCTCTGCTATATCTTTTAATGCTTGATCTTGTTTATACGCTTTCCACCAAAGTGGTAACTCGTTTACTTTTTGTAGTGCTTTGCGGCGTATTTCAGCTGAGCTGTCTTCAAGTGCTAACGTGTTTAATATGGTTGCATCACGTTCAATGTCTAATTTTTCGATAGCATCAAGACGTACTTGTTGCTTAGGGTGTTTCCATTTCGGTGTAAAAAGGTGCTTAAAGATCATGTTCACTAAACCTAGCTATTTCGTTGTCTGATTTAAATTCTTTTTGTAGTTGAGCTTTTGTCTTTTGGATCATTTCACCATTAGCACCAATCGTAAATTGCTCGTTTGATTGAGCCACTTTTGCTTGATACAACATAACCAACTGCACTGTTTGTTGCTTTTGCTCGTCTGATAAAACGGTACCGTCTGGCCATTTGCCAGTTGATGCACCGTATTGTAAGCGTTCGAATAATTCGGGAGTAATATTTTGTACAAGATTGTCGATATTCATGTCATTTTTTCTTTTTTAGAGTCACTAAAACAATTCGGTTTATAAGATACCAAATACACCCTACGCCAATAGCCGCAGTATAAGCATACCACTGAAGCGTTTTTTCTTGCGGTTGTAAAAAGTACAAACAGAAAAAACCACCTAAAAATAAGATAAGCGCCAAAAAGGAGTGATTTATAAACATCTGCTTTTTTTTAATTCGCTGTTCGCGCTGAAGTTGCAAAACTTGCTCGTCGTTTAGCTCTGCAATGTTGCTTTCGCAATGCGGACATTGCTTATGTTTATCTGAAATTGATTTTGCACATTTTGGGCAACGAATAATCGCCATACTTCTCTCCATACTACGCATAAAAAAAGCGCCTTTCGGCGCCTTTATTGTACTTGTTTTATTTCTCGTTGTCTTTTTTGAATTCAAACCAATAACTAATTTTGGGGCGATAATTTTCTAAGTTGCCCACTAAGTTTAATTACTCTGCGTCTTTTGACTGCTTCTCTAAGCGTTTTTCCCAGAACGTGGCGTTTTTAATGCCTAATTTAACTGGATCAAATATGATCTTTCCGCCTTTTTTCTTCTGTTCTTCATAATCGCTCAAACATAACAAAGCAGGCTTAGCTACGAAGAAAATAGCTAAAATACCTAGTATGTTGATCCAGGCCATTAAGCCAACGCCAATATCACCAATAGTCCAAATATAACCTGAATTGTTTACCATGCCGTATGCAACCATAAACATAATCACAAACTTCACGATAACAAGCGGAATACTGCCTTTAAAATAACGATTTAAATAAGCAATATTAGTCTCTGCAATAAAGTAATAAGCAAGTATTGTGGTAAAAGCAAAGAAGAACAATGCGATGCCAACAAATGCCTGCCCAAAACTACCAAATACACTAAATAGAGCCATTTGCGTAAAGGCTGCTGAACCCACTTCAGTGGCTGCATCAACATTTTGAACAATAAATTGCCCTGCTGGTAACTCACCCACAATGTTGTATTGCTGCGTTATTAAAATCATTAATGCTGTTGCAGTACACACAAAGATGGTATCAACGTAAACAGAGAAAGCTTGTACTAACCCCTGTTGAGCAGGGTGATCAACTTCTGCAGCGGCTGCTGCATGAGGCCCAGTACCTTGGCCTGCTTCGTTAGAATATATACCGCGTTTAACGCCCCAACCAATAGCAGCACCAAAACCGGCCTGCGCAGTAAACGCATCACTAATAATTAAATAAAATATATCACCCACTTTATCTAAATTTAAAAATACTACGATTAGTGCCAATACTATGTAACCAAGCGCCATAAATGGCACTACTATTTGCGTAAAGTTCGCAATACGCTTTATTCCGCCGAAAATAATAAACGCCAAAACAATAAGGATAATTGCCAAAGCGACCAATTTAAAGCTACCTACGTCACCAAAGCTAGTAGAAACCATATTGCCATCGCCAAACACTTGAGTAAACGCATTACCTACCGCATTTGCTTGTACGCCTGGCAGAAAAACACCACATGCAATAATTGCCGAAACAGCAAATAAAACAGCTAGCCATTTTTGCCCTAAACAACGGTCAAAATAATACGCTGGGCCGCCACGATATTGCCCGTTTTCTTCTGTTTTATAAATTTGACCTAAAGTAGATTCTGCATATGCGGTACTTGCACCTAGAAAAGCAACAACCCACATCCAAAAAATAGCACCTGGTCCACCAAAACCGATAGCTGCTGCAACACCTGCAATATTACCTACGCCTACTCGTCCAGACAACGATACTGCAAGGGCTTGAAAAGATGAAATACCTTTATCAGACGTGTTTGGACTAAATAATAACTTACACATTTCTTTAAAATGTCTAACTTGAGCAAATCGAGTTAATACTGAATAAAACAAGCCTGCGCCTAGGCATAAATAGATGAGTGCATTACTCCAAACAACATCATTAACAGCGCTTACAAAAGCTTCCATGGATATCCTCTATAGTTATATTTATTATTTTTAATTACGAGACTCTGCTTTAGCTACTACGCAACATAAGTTTCACGAAATAAGGTTTTACCTCTCCCGTCCCGACTCATTATTTAATTAATCTTAACTTAAGTACCCCAACTTTGTTAACACTTAATTTTCAAAATATCTAATTACGTAGCTATTGCAAGGCACTGCATCAGCAGTATTTAAAGGAAAGTAGATTGATTTGTACCGATACGGTGATGATACGCGGCGAAGAAACGTTAAAAACGTTTTGGAATGAAGTTGCTATATGATTATTATTTTTTGTAAAAGGGGTTTTACTAAAAGCAAAAAGGGCATCAAAACTATTGATACCCTTCAAATAAACGTTTTATCTTAAATTATCAACAACATTAACAATTGCCGCTAACGTATCTTGACCAAATTGATACGAACGACGGTCTGACCAGCCATAGTCTGGATCAGGTAAATCGTTGTTGTCTTTAAATGGCATTTCAATTGTGTACGTTAATGCTTTGAATTCTTCAGCAGTAGCTGATGAACCTACCGTAAGGTTAGCTTGGCCGGGCTCATCTTTTGGATAGCCATGCTCATCTTGAAACTCTGGAGTAATAGTTAAAAGCGCAGCTTTAAAGCTATCTTCAAGGCCTTTAAGACGAGCATCGTAACTTGGAATGCCTTCGCTGCCTGCCACAAAGTTATACGGAATAGCTTCATCGCCGTGTATATCTAAGTGCATATCTAAGCCAGCTTCGCGCATTTTATTTAGTACTAGGTAAACCTCAGGGCTATTTTCCATGCTTGGTGTCTGCCATTCACGGTTTAAGTTAACGCCTTTAGCATTAGTACGGAGATGTCCGCGTGCGCTGCCATCTGGATTCATATTTGGCACAACGTAAAACACTGCTTTTGATAGAAGCGCAGCTGCATGTGGGTCTTCGTCATCAAGAAGTTTGTGCAGTAGACCTTCAACATACCACTGCGCCATTGTTTCACCTGGATGTTGACGTGCTGTGATCCAGATATTTTTCTTATCTTCACTTGGCTCACCAATTTTAAGCACACTCATATCGCGGCCATCGAGTGTTTCACCAAGTGTTATTAATTGGCAAGCACCTTGGCTTTGTGCCCAAGATAATAAATCTAAATGGCGGTCGTAACTGTATGGCGCAAAGTAAGCAAAATACACGCTGCCGCACTCTGGTTCAATTTCAAAACTTAATGTGCCATTTTCATAGCTTGATGGTACACGAAACCATGTTTGGCGGTCATATGATGCAACGGCTTGATACCCTTCCCAACCATCTGGGTAAGCTGATTTATCAAGCTCATTAATATTTAACTTATGCAATTGGTAAGGCGTTGTTTCAAGACGAAAGTGAAACCACTGATAAAATTCAGACTGGTGATCTTTATTAATTTCTAATTGAATATTTAAAGGATCGGTGGCTTCAATAACTTTGATATTACCACTGTCGAAATTGCTGCTGATTTTCATGAAAAAACCTTTAGGTTGAATAAGTTTATCTGCTTATTAATTCACAGAACTGACATTATTTTGTAAATAGTAAAACGAATGTGCATTTTCTTAATTAAAGCCTATCACAAGGCACACGCTTTAAAAATAATACACGACCAAAAAAGCCAGCAATATGCTGGCTTTTAAGTCACTGCAAATAAATTAGCGAGGTAAGCTTGGGAATGACACTTCGGCCATATCGCGCATACAACGAACTACTTGGCAGCTGTAACCAAACTCATTGTCGTACCATACATATAAAACAATACGGTTATCTTCAACAATCGTTGCTTGTGAATCAACAACACCTGCGTAACGGCTACCGACTAAATCGGTAGAAACAATTTCCGTTGATGCTGTGTAATCAATTTGGTCACGTAAGTCTGAATGAAGTGCAGTATCGCGTAAAAATGCGTTTAGCTCTTCAACTGATGTGCTTGTTGCTAAGTTAAGGTTCAAAATAGCTAGCGACACATTAGGTGTAGGTACGCGGATTGCGTTACCTGTTAATTTGCCTTCAAGCTCTGGTAATGCTTTTGAAACCGCTTTTGCAGCCCCTGTCTCAGTAATTACCATGTTAAGTGCTGCGGCACGGCCACGGCGCTCTGCTTTGTGGTAGTTATCAATAAGGTTTTGATCGTTCGTGTACGAGTGTACAGTTTCAACATGGCCATTATTAATACCAAACTTATCGTTTAGTGCTTTAAGCGTTGGTGTAATTGCATTGGTTGTACAGCTTGCTGCACAAACAATTTTATCTTCGGGTAAAATATCTTTGTTATTAACACCATATACGATGTTTTTGATATTACCTTTTGCAGGAGCTGTTAATAATACTTTTGCAGCGCCCTTACACTCTAGATGCTGGCCAAGGCCCGCTTCGTCTTTCCAAATACCGGTGTTATCAACAATTAATGCATTGTCGATACCGTATTGAGTGTAATCAATTTCGCTAGGAGAGTTAGCGTAAATAACCTGAATGTAGCTACCGTTGGCTTTAATTGCGTTACGTTCTTTATCAATAGTGATTGAGCCATTGAATGGACCGTGAATTGAATCACGACGCAGTAAGCTTGCACGCTTTTCAAGATCACCCTCTTTACCGCCACGCACAACAATAGCGCGCAAACGTAAATCTGAATATGGACCTGATTTTTCAATTAATAAACGCGCTAGTAAACGACCAATACGACCAAAACCATACAATACAACATCGCGTGGTTCTTTCGCTGGTAAGTCAGCTATTTCTGCAAGTTCATCTTTTACAAATTCTTCTACTGAGCGGCCTTTTGCAGCTTCAGTGAACAAATAACTATATGCAAGCTTACCAATATCAATACGTGCAGAGTTTAATTCCATTTTGCTGATAGCTTCTAAAAATGGGAAGCTTTCACGCAAACGTAATTTAGTGCCTTCAAACTGAGCAACGGTTTTGTGAGATTTGATAATATCGATAGTACTGGCATTTACGAGAGGACGGCCATATACAGCGATTTCGATACCACGATTACGGTAAAGTTTACCAATGATTGGTTGCATGCTTTCTGCGTAATCTTGGCGCTCTTGCCAACTATTTGTGTATTCTAACTCGTGAGATGAGGTCATTTTATTTACCTAAGTTTATCATTTTGAACGGATAGCCTTTAAAAATGCACTATATTTTGAGAGTAATGCACTTCAGGCTGGGCTATTCTAATTTAATCTGAAGTTATTCTCTACTGTTAGGCATTAAATGATTGCGTTAGAATAACAAGGTAGATATTCATTTGGGGTTAAGGGATGCTTAAAAAAGCAAGTGTACTATTGGGTTTGCTAACGTTGACAGGGTGTGAAGAGCCCTTGACACTCGCACAAGTGTGCAAAGAAACACCTGGCTTTTGTAGCGACTTAAACAAAGACAGCCACTGCAAGGATGAGCGTTCTGATGTAATTATCAAACGTTACATAGAATACAAAGACCCTACTGATGAAAATAAATACCAATTACTCAAAGACTTTGAATCCTATAACCAATGTATAACTGTGGCTGCCAAAATTGAACATATTAAGTTAAAAGCTAAAAAAACGTCACGTATTGACGGTCAATTAACGAGCATTAAAGAAATGACTCGCTTATATCAAGATACCCAAAATACGAACCATCCAGGTTTGCTCTACTACCAATGGTCACGAAATAATAACCAAAACGCACTGACTAAATTATTGGCGATAGAAAATGACAAAAGTGTAACGCAAAGTGCCGAAATGCAATTTTTTTTAGCATCGTACTATATTAAGTTCGACGATGAAAAAACCATTGATTTGCTTTATAAAACTTTAGAGCTCAATAAAAAAGACAACGTACCGAATCCTGAAGTGTATACATCACTTATTAGTCTTTTTTATAAACATGATAAATTTAAGCATGCATATATATTTTCTAAAGTAGCGCAAATGTCGGGGATTGAAAATATTGACGTGTTTGAAATTGAGCAGCAATTAATAACGAGTGGTAAAAGCTTAGACAGCCTAGATGTACTTGCAGAGCAAACATTTCAGCAAATAATGGCAGGTGATTTTGTATCTCCTCGAGAGTTTTAATTTATAATCGCAAAAATAACCTAATACCAATCTGCTTATATATGGGGTCTATTTAACGTTAAGGAAATTACGCTAGAACTAGGCAAAAATTTTTGTATCTAGTTGTTCTAAATAAAACATTTTTAACGACGTTATAGTGCAATTTAATTCGTTAAATTGATCAAAGATTTATGCAGGTTGGTATAATTTAATAACTAGGTTATTCAGGCAAATAAAAAGGCAGCTTACGCTGCCTTTTTTTATTTTGCTTTGCTTGTGCCCACTTCTACGCGGGTTTTAAGCTTTTGACCTGGTCGAAAAGTCACCACGCGACGTGCCGAAATAGGAATATCTTCGCCTGTTTTCGGGTTGCGGCCTGGTCTTTCTTTTTTGTCTCGAAGATCAAAGTTACCAAATCCAGAGAGCTTAACCTGCTCGCCTTTTTCTAGCGCTGAGCGGATTTCTTCAAAAAACGCTTCAACTAAATCTTTGGCATCTTTTTTATTGATCCCGAGCTTTTCAAATAGGTGTTCAGCTATGTCGGCTTTAGTAAGCGCCATATCTAGTCCCTCAACGATGCATTAAACTGTTCGGCCAATTCGGCCACCACGTTATCAACTACTAGATTGATATCTTTCTCTTCGAGTGTTCTATCAACCGCTTGCAGTGTTAGAGCAATCGCCAAACTCTTATAATTTGGCTCAATACCTTTGCCCTTATACACATCGAATAAGTTTAGGTCAACCAATTGATTTCCGCCAACTTTTTCGATCACGCTTAAAATGTCGCCAGATTTAACGCTGTCTGCCACTAAAATCGCGATGTCGCGGCGATTTGAAGGGAATTTAGACACCCCTTCTGCTTGCGGTAAATTTCTTTTTTCTATTGCTGACATTTCAATTTCAAAAACAAAAGTTGCGTTGTTGATATCTAACGACTTTTGAGCTTGAGGATGTAAAGCACCAAAAAAACCAACCTTTTTGCCATCAACATATATTACAGCTGATTGACCAGGGTGAAGTCCATCTGACTGCTCGGCTTTAATTTCAAAGCGAGTAACGTCATTAGTAATTGCAAGTAAGGCTTCAACATCACCTTTTAGGTCGTAAAAATCAACGTTACGTTTTTCTTCAACCCAATGTTCACCATTTACAAGACCCGTAATAACGCCGCCAATAACCGGTACTTGGTAAACACCATTTTCTGCACTTTCGTCGCTTATAAATTTAAGACCATGTTCGAATAAACGAATGCGAGGCTGTTGGCGATTTTGGTTATACGCTACAGACGCTAATAAACCCGGCATTAAACTTACACGCATCGCTGACATTTCAATTGAAATAGGGTGCGGTAATACCATTGCTTTACACTCTGGGTGTAAAATAGCTTGTGCTTTAGGGTCTACAAAGCTGTATGTAATTGCTTCTTGGTAACCACGAGTCACTAACGTATTACGGAACTTGCTAAGTGCAATCGTTGCTTCGTTATGTGTCGTCATTTTAAGTTTTGCAGTTGGTGCAACATTTGGAATGCTGTTGTAACCGTAAACACGTGCTACTTCTTCAATTAAATCTTCTTCGATGCGAATATCAAAACGGTAGCTTGGTACGTCCGCACTCCAGCTTTCATTTTCTACTTTAACATCAAGACCTAAACGCGTAAGAATATCTGTTACTTTAGCATCTTCAATATGATGACCAATAACACGGTCTAAACGTGCACGACGAAGACGTACTTCAGTCACTTTTGGTAGTTTGTCAGCCGCAACAGCTTCAACTACAGGGCCTGCTTGACCACCTACAATCTCAAGAAGAAGTGCTGTTGCACGTTCCATTGCATCATGTTGTAGAGCAAAATCAACACCGCGTTCATAACGGTGTGAAGCATCAGTGTGTAAACCGTAGCTACGTGCTTGCCCTGCAATTGCTACAGGATTAAAAAATGCGCTTTCAAGTAATATATCAGATGTTTTATCTGTAACACCTGATTGCTCACCACCAAAAATACCTGCAATTGCAAGTGCTTTGTTATGATCGGCTATCACAAGTGTTGTGTCGTTTAATTTAGCGGTGTTACCGTCTAATAAAACAAGTTCTTCGCCTGCGTTTGCACCACGTACTTTAATACCACCTTCAATCGCATTTAAATCAAACGCGTGCATTGGGTGACCAAGTTCAAGTAATACATAGTTAGTCACATCAACAACCGGATCGATTGAACGTACGCCACTGCGACGTAGCTTTTCAACCATCCAAAGCGGTGTTTCTGCATCAAGGTTAATGCCCTTTATTACACGACCAAGGTAACGAGGACATGCACCTTCATTAACTAGCTCAATTGATACTTTGTCATCAATTGTTGGAGTAACAGCTGGAATATCTAATACGTTTACGTCAATACTATTTAAAACACCTACTTCGCGTGCTAGACCTTTTATACCTAAGCAGTCACCACGGTTTGGTGTTAAATCAACATCTATAATATTATCATCAAGACCTAGGTAATCACGTAAATCAGTGCCTACTGGTGCATCGCTTGGCAATTCCATAATGCCGTCGCCTTCTTCGCTAATACCTAGCTCAACAAAAGCACATAGCATTCCGTTTGAAGGTTGGCCGCGTAGTTTGGCTTTTTTAATTTTAAAGTCACCAGGCAGTACAGCGCCCACAGTTGCAACAGCAACTTTAATACCTAAACGACAATTTGGTGCACCACACACGATATCAAGTAGCTCATCGCCACCTACGTTAATTTTGGTAACACGCAGTTTATCTGCATCAGGGTGTTGCCCACATTCAACAACTTCACCTACAACTACGCCATTAAATTTGGCAGCAGCAGGCTCAACGCCATCAACTTCTAGACCAGCCATTGAAAGCTGTTCCGAAAGAGCTTGCGTATCAATAGCAGGATTAACCCACTCTCTTAACCACTTTTCACTAAATTTCATTTTATTGTTTCACTCTTAACGGAACTGGTTCAGGAATTTTAAGTCATTTTCGAAAAATGCACGCAAATCGTTTACGCCATAGCGCAGCATAGTTAAACGCTCTACACCCATACCAAAAGCAAAGCCGGTGTATTTTTCTGGGTCAATGCCCACAGACTTAAGTACATTTGGATGTACCATGCCACAGCCTAGTACTTCTAACCACTTACCGTCTTTACCCATAACATCTACTTCAGCCGAAGGTTCTGTAAACGGGAAGAATGAAGGACGGAAACGAATTTCCATATCTTCTTCAAAAAAGTTACGTAAAAAATCATGCAAAATACCTTTTAGCTCAGTAAAGCTAACATCGGTATCAACCATTAAACCTTCAACCTGATGGAACATAGGTGTATGTGTTTGGTCGTAATCGTTACGGTATACGCGTCCAGGTGAAATAATGCGCAGTGGTGGCTGCTCAGTTTCCATAGTACGAATTTGCACGCCACTTGTTTGTGTACGTAGTACTAATTTAGGATTGAAATAAAAGGTATCATGATCAGCACGTGCTGGATGGTGCTCTGGAATATTTAGCGCATCAAAGTTATGAAAATCGTCTTCGATTTCTGGACCAGATTTAACTTCAAAACCTAACTCACCAAAAAAGCTTTCTATGCGCTCAATAGTGCGCGTAACTGGGTGTAAACCGCCAGTAGGCATAACACGCCCTGGTAGAGTTACATCTATAGTTTCAGCAGCTAGTTTTTCTTCAAGTGCTTTACTTGCTAGCAATTCACGCTTTTCGTTGATAGCAGCTTGTACATCTTGTTTAGCTTGGTTTATAACTTGGCCTGCTTCTTTACGTTCTTCAGGTGCTATTTTACCTAACGTTTTAAGTAAGCTAGTGATTTCGCCTTTTTTACCAAGGTAATTAACCCTGATATCTTCTAACTGCGCTATTTCACTGGCACTGGCTACCGCCTCAAGTGCTTGCGCTAATATATTTTCTAAGTTCATTCGATACCTGATCTTTCACAGAAGGTGATTGCTTAAGAGCGTGTTGGCCTTTCAAGATTGCTTTACAACAGCGTGGTTGGTTATTAAATAAGGTTAAGCATTGGACTGTAGTTTCCTACATAAGTGATGCAATAACGCTAAATAAAGACCAAACACATGCAGTTTGAAGTGTTTATCTCGGAGGCTACGTTCTTTGTTGTTCGGGTTTCGCATATAAATACTACGCTAAAGCCCTCACGACACGATTAAAGCACTCTTAAGTTAAACAAATTCCAATCAGGAAAGGTAAACACGCTCTGATAATAGCTTATGATAACTGAAAGAAGGGTCTAGATTCTAGACCTACTACAGCTTTAACGTTGATTTTATAAAAGGAATAGTTAATTTTCGCTGTGCTGCCATAGATGCATGATCTAATTTGTCGAGTACATCTAATAAAGCACGCATATCACGGCTTAAACGGGTTAGTAAAAAGCGTGCACACTCATCACTTAATTCAAGGCCGCGCATATGAGCGCGCTTAACAAGTGCTTGTGCTTTATCGTCGTCACTCATAGAACGAATTTGAAAGGTTGTTCCCCACGTTAAGCGAGACTCTAAGTCAGGCAGCGAGATATTAAGCATGCTAGGAAGTAAATCGGCAGTTACTACTAACATTTTTCCGGGTTCGTTAAACCGGTTAAAAAAGTTAAATAGTGCTTTTTCCCATGCATCATTGCCTGCAACTAAATGCACGTCATCAATACATAGAACATCAAGTGCTTCTAAACCGTCTAATACCATAGGTCCAAAGTCAATTACTTCGCGCATAGACAGCAGCATATTAGATAGGCCACGCTCTTGTGCTTTAATGCAGGTTGCATACAAAAGGTGAGACTTACCCGAATCACCTAACCCACATAAATAAGTATACTGAAACTTTTTAGCTAACTTCGAAAAGCTATCTTTTAAATGGTTAACCTCTAACGAATCTTCCCCACCAAAGTACGATGCAAATGTTTCGTCATCCGGCAAGGTAACCGGTAATGCCATTTGCATCGGCTCAGAAGTTAGCATTATGGCGTTATCCATTGATACTCTAAGCTATTTTTATCAACAACATGATAAAAAGCGCGTGGATCCTCATAATCTTTAAATGAGGAGTCTAACCCTAGCCCTTTTTTAAGATCACTTAGATTACCAGTGTGGTTTAGTTTAAATTCTACAAATTCTGGTGTTTTACGAACAATTTTAACTTGCGTAACAACGCTTAAGTTCAATAATCTTTGTTTTGCTAATTCAACATCAACAAAACTTTGCGTGCCTTTTAAAGTTAAGGTAGCCGCCGCTTGTTCATAATAAGCATTTGGATCAATAGCGTACTCGCTTGCAAGGCCTCGAGCTAAGGTATCAATCATTTGGCTCACTATTTGCTGCTTATCGCCCGTTAATCTATTTGAATCAAATTGATCATCATTAGTAAAACGCCAATCTAAAATCCAATTTTCGCTATCTGCTTCTTTATACATTCTTGCTGTAATACTTCGCTCAGCACTGTAGCGTCTAGAGGCCTCTTCTACTGGTTCAGAAAAGTTACCCCATACCTCAGGAATACCTACTAAACGTCTATCTTGTAAATCAAGTAATGGCACAACGACAGGCAGACCACGGCGTCCTGCTTTGTCATAAATTAACTGCTCTAATTGCGGGTAACTTTCTTGTGTTACTAATTCTCTGCGCCAATTGTCTTCAATACCTAACCATATTGCGACTAACGGGCGTTGTACTCCCCATAAAGGTAAGTTTAACTCTTTGATTAACGCATTGATCTTTCGAGCTTCAAATTTAACAACAAGTTTCAATTGTCCATTTGCTCTCTCGTCATATTCAAACTTAAGCATATAATCAGAAATATCTTTAGTGCGTTGCTGTGCTAATTTATTTTGATCCGCAGTTTCATCACCGCTTACTTTCACTAAAACATTGAGCAAAGCTTTACGACTCGCAGCTAATCGAGTGTCTCGTGTTTTGTCATCCACTTTTAAAATATCTTGATATAGATCAGTTACTTCAACTGCCGACGCAGAAAAACAAAATAAAATGGATATGGCGCTAATTAATAATCTATACACAGGCTGTTAGTTCTTGGTTTTAAACTGATTTGATCCTAAATCAAAGACAGTAACAAAGCAAAATTAAATTTGTTATCTAAGGAAATGAAAGTAATTAGCTTTTATAGAAAGTAAAAAAGATTAAATATGAATAAGATAGTTAAGTGAGTAGTACGCTATTCACCTACATTTAACTTTACTACACTTTTCAAAACGCGAACCTTTCGGGTTTAGTTAGATCATGAAGGTATTTAATGTAAGTACTTGATGATGTTATGGTTTAGATTGTTCGTTATTGGCTAGCATTTAACCTTTCTTCTGGCGTAAAAAAAGCCCGACTCTTTCGATTAGGACTCTCTATAACTTGAAGTCGGTGCGCTACGCAGTAGAATATCGTAATGCCCACAACGGTGGAAAGTCACGTAGCAAATGCTACTTTATTGGCCGACTGAGATATTGAGGGGTTTTGTTGTGATTCTAGCGTCGGGAGTCGCTGCGCTCGTCCGACCTACGTGATGTGTGTTGATGTGAGTGTGTTAATTGTGCGTATTTCACTTTTCTGCAGACGTAAAAAAGCCCGAATCGTTAGATTCGGGCTTTCTACAATTTGAAGCCTGATAATGTCGTAGTGCCCACAGCGGTAGAGAGTCACATAGCAAATACTACACTATCTTTGTGTCGGGGCGGCCTTCCGCGGGGCTCGCCTTCGAGCTGTTTTGTTTCACTACTGAGCTCGGCATGGGCTCTTGGCTATTTACTAAATCCCAGACAGCAAAAAACCCGTCACATTGCTGTAACGGGTTTCTTTAATTTGAAGCCTGGTAATGTCCTACTTTCACATAGCAAATGCTACACTATCATCGGCGCTGTTTCGTTTCACTACTG